>JBIODY010000038.1:0-11594 GCA_044445505.1 Lysobacterales bacterium | reverse complement strand
GCTCAGCGCTGGCGCGCCTTGAAACGCGGGTTGCTCTTGCAGATCACGAACACCTTGCCGCGGCGACGCACGACCTTGCAGTCGCGATGGCGCTTCTTTGCGGACTTGAGGGACGACAGCACTTTCATGGAACGCCTCGGGACAGTTTCTGGACACGGAAAGCGCGGAATGATAAGGAATTTCGCTGCCCGTGCAAAGAGGCGGCGTCAGCTGTCCGCTACGGTGGCGTCATTCGGCCGTCGCGGGCCGGGGAGATGTTCCGCACGCAGGCTGGGGGAACCCGCGTGCGGAACTGCGGCAATCGCGCTTTTCCGCAGGGCCGGATGCGCTGGATCGGGCCGCGAAACGCGTCAGTCGATCTCGAACGATTGCAGGTCGACGGGGACGGTCACATTGATCGTGCCGAACATGCCTTGGCCCGGCGCGCCATGGGTAAAACAGTGATATCCGATCGTGCCCGGCGTGGGGAAGGTCACGACCGCAGTCCACAAATTGCTGCTCGGGTTACCGGTCGGGGACGCACCGCAGGCATCCGAGCAGTGAAACGACGTGACCGCTCCCGGGTCGGATTGGGCGTTGTGAAATCCGCCAGCGTTGGTGAATGTGATCGTGTCTCCCGCTGAAATGTTCGATACATGGGTGCTCGTTGTGGCGTCCGTGAACACCAGCCCCGAGCCACCGACAGTCACGTTGTGGTTGGCCGCCAAGGCGGCCGTCGAGGCAAAACCGAGTGCAAGGATCAAAACCGACTTTGTCTTCATGGAATGCATACGTCCTCCGTACTTGAATGGGCGGCTGCGGTTTCCTCACCGCAATCCGCTTCGTTGCCCCGAATCTTCGGTTCGGGAGCCTCCAGTCCGCTCGTGACGGCGGATCTGGCACGAGCGCCCATTCGACCGCCGGACGTTCGCCTTGGATGAGTACCGGAAGTCAGCCGCTCGGTTGCGTGGCCGGTGCGTCCAGCCAATGGGCGATCGCGTCGATCGAGGCGTCATCGAGCGATTGCGCGATCGGGGTCATGATCCGGTCGCTGCTCGACAGTGTGTGTCGGTGGTCGCGAAAGTCCTTGAGCTTCTGCACGATGTAGTCCGCATGCTGGCCGCGCAGCAGCGGGTAGACACGCCAGCGTGCGTCACCGGCCGCGAGCGGATGGCCGTTGCCGCCGGCACCGTGGCAACCCTGGCAGGGTGGAATGCCTCGCGCCGGATCGCCATCGCGATACAGCGCACCACCGCGGTCCGCCGGCTCGACACCCGCTACCGTGCCGCCTTGCGGAAACGCCGCGAAGTATGCGGCCAAGTTGCGCATATCCGCATCGCCGAGCGTCGCGACCTGCGCGGTCATCGGCGATTCCGGACGCGCTTCGCGCTTGAACTCGACCAGTTGCCAGTAGAGATATTCCGCATGCTGGCCGGCCAGATTCGGAAATGCCGGCACTGGCGCCACGCCGTTCGCGCCGTGGCAGCCCATGCAGACCGTCGCCTTCGCCTTGCCGGCCAGCGCATCGCCGTGCAGCGGCTCGATGCGACGCAGGTCGAGATATCCGTTCGCAGCGACGCTCGCGGCCGCGCACGACAGCAATCCCGCGACGGTCAACGCGCAGGTTCCATGACGCAGGGTGCGGATACGGGTCATGGCGGGCCTCGTCACAGGCGGATGTCCACGAGCAGGCCGAGCAGGTTCGCGCTGTAGCTCTGCGGCCCACCATCGGTGTAGACGCGGTGATCGAAGACGCGGCTGGTATCAAAGCCGGCGTAGTGCCAGTCGCTGATGCGGCCATGCTCGTAGTAATCGAACAGGCGCAACGAGATGCGCTCGACGATCGGAATCGTGACCCCGACCGTCAACGCGTTGACGCGGTAGGTCATCGGTGGGAACGCATTGCCGGGCACCGTCGTTCCATCGCCGAAGTACGCGAGCGCCGCCGGCGTCGCGAAACTGTAGGACGTCGTGCCGCGCGCATCGATGAATTGCCAGCTCGCGTCGAGGCGCACGCGGCCGAACGAATGGTTCAGTGTCGCGCCGGCGTTCTGGTTGCGCTGGCGATCATCCGCCGACCAGCGACCGACATCCGCATAGGTCGTGCCGCCGAGCGTCGGATCGGCGCCGCTGTCGTTGATCTCGTTGACGTTGGCGAGACGCAGCTTGGAGCGGTCGTAGCCGTAGTAGACGCTCGCATTGGTCGTCGGCGTCGGCTGCCATTCCCATTGCAGGGTCAGTCCGAGCGTGTCGTAGCGCTGGCGCCCGAGCACCGCGTCGTAGTCGTTGTAATCGCCGCGCAGGCTGGCGCTGAGCGTCATGTCGTCGCGCGGCGCGATCGTCGCCATCAGGTCGAGCTTGCTCTCGTCGCGGCCGGCGACGTCGTACTTGCGCAACGCATCGACGGTATGCGCCGGCACGCCGGTGGCCGGCGCGACGAAGCCGGGCAGGCCGATCGAATAGGTGAAATCGTAGGGATCGTAGTTGTAGCGATCGCCGTTCTGTTTCAGATATGTGAGGTTTGCGCGCAAGGTGAGCCAGTCGAGCGCGCGATCGACCCAGGTCAGCTTGATGCTGTCGGCGTCGACCCGGCTGCGTTCGCGGTTGGAGGGCTCGTAGCGGTTGAACGTGTAGGTCGCGCCGAGCGTGTCGTGAGCGCCGAGCTTCCAGTCGGCGCCGAGCGTGGCTTCGATCGTCTGCATGTCGAGCGGGAGGCTGCGTACGCGCGTGATGGCCGAGGCGGCGGTGAGCGGATCCCAGATGCCGGATTCGCCGGGCACGACGCTGCCCTGCGCGCCGTTTTCGCTGACGTAGCCGTACTGGCCGGTCAGCGGGTTGTAGGCGAGATAGACGTTGCGGTAGTCCTCGCGGTTGAAGCGCAGGCCTCCGCGCACGCTGAGATCCGAGGTCGGCTGCAACACGATGCGTCCATCGAGCAGGGTCGTGTCGATGCGCATGTCGGCGGACTTGCGCGACAACGCCGCGGTCGTGTTCCAGTTTGCGCAGTTGTACAGGAATGGATTCTGCGGGCCGAGCTGCAGGCTGCCGCCGAGGCCGATCCCGAACACGCTCTGGCAGTCGATCGGCGCGATCAGCGTGTCGTTCTGGCTCATGCGTCCGGCCGACGCGGTCAGCGACAGCTCGCCATTCCACGGCAGCTTGCGCGTGAACGCGGCTTTGAGATTGTGGTAGTCGTTGTCGGGCTCGGTCGCGAACTGGCCGGTGGTCAACGGCGCCGATACCGCACCCGGCACGACCGGGCTCAGGCCGAACGGCGTCTGATACGTGAAGCGCGTGTAGCGGTCGCGATAGAACGATCCGCTGTAGCCGAAATCCATGCGCCAGACCGTGCCGGCAAAACGCAGGCCGCCGGCGAGATTGATCGTCGAGTCGTCGATCGGCTTGACCGTCTCCAGCACGCCACCGTTGGCCGGGAACGGATAGTTGAAGAAGAACGGGCCGCCGAACGCTCGCGCGCCGGAGCGCTGCTCGTCGCTCGCATTCGCATACGCGGTCCACTGCGGGTTCAAGTACATGCTGAAGCCGAGGCCCTGCTTTTCGCGCCTGACCTTGAGCGTGCGCTCAGGGCTCGCGGCGGAAACCGCGGCGACTTCGGCGGAGGTACTGCCGCCCGGCGTCAGGCCGCTCGGCAAGGTGAGTGCGTTCGTGCCGACACCGTTCCAGATCGATTTTGCATTGTTCGACAGCACGTTCGGCAGGTCGCGGATGAAGGCCTGGATCTTGTAGCTGCCGGCGCGGCCGAATACGGCCTGGTAATACTGATCGTCGTCGCTGATCCGGCTCGCTCGCAGGTTCGCGTAGCTGCCGTCGTCGGGGCGCTCGAATGTCATGTCGAGCAGGCCGAGGATCAACCCGCTGTCCCAGTCGACATAGCGGTTCCATAGGGCGTTGCGATCGTCGCCGCTCGTGCCGAGCAGGCCGAGTTGCAGCACGCCGTAATACCGCCAGTCGCCGTGCTCGTCCGGCTGCGGCGACGGTGGAGGGCAGGCGTACAGGTTTCCGGACGGTGAGCGGCGTTGGCCGGCAATCAACCAGCTCGTGCCGCGATCGTCGCAGCCGGCGATGCTCGCGCCGGCGGATGGATCGAGCTTGTTCGCGCGCCAGGTATCGACGCCGACGCCGCTGTCGGCGAATGCCAATGCGCAACAACCGAACGTCATTCCGGCGAAAGCCGGACTGCGAAGGCAGGATGCCGCAGCGAACATTCGCGCAGCGAATGGCCCGAAGGGCAGGCGGCAGGAGCAGCCTGTAATCCATTTTCGACAGGCCCGTAAAGGCAAGATGGGTCCCGGCCTGCGCCGGGATGACGAGAACAGAGCGGTTTCGACGTTCATCTCGCCCCCGTCTACTCGTGGAACTTCGGACCCGACGGCGCGTTCGAGCCGTGGATGTTCGCGTGGCAGGTGATGCAGCCACGGCCCATGATGCGTTCATCCGGATGCGCGCCGGTGGCCAGCGATTGCGGCGTCTGCAGGTCGTTCGGGTGACGCAGGCCCGAATGGCACTGCTGGCACAGGAACGGAATCGGCGCGACCAGCAGGGTCTGCTGGTTCGAGCCGTGTGGCGTGTGGCAATTCAGGCAATTCTCGCGCACCGGCGCATGCTCGAACAGGAACGGCCCGCGTTTCTCGGCGTGGCACTGATAGCAGGTCTCGTTGACCGTGTCGGTCTTGAGCAGCGGGCTGGTCAGCGAGCCATGCGGATTGTGGCAATCGTCGCAACTCATCTGGCCTTCCGGCAGCGGCATGTGCGAACGCCGGTTGAACTGCAGGCGGATGTCCTGATGGCACTGCGCGCAGGTGTCGTTGATCGATGCCTTGGCCATCAGGCCCTCGGTCGAGAACTTCGCCATCGGGTTGTGGCAATCGCTGCACGACAGCCCGTTGCGCTGGTGCACCGAACCCAGCCAGTGATCGCGCGCGCCGCCCTGGTGACAGGTCAGGCAGGTACCGGTCTGCACCGCGATCGGCGTGCCGGAGTCCTTGGTGTAGCCGATGATCAGGCCTTTCGCGGTCGGATCTTTCGCGTGCGCGGAACCGGGGCCGTGGCAGGTTTCGCAGACCGGAATCGACGCATCGGCCTTGTTCGCCGCATGCAGGCCTAGCGCATGAAACGTATGCGTGAAGTGCTCGCTTTCGAGCTGGTGGCAGGCGATGCATGTCTTCTCGCCGATCGGCGTGGCATCCGCGGCATTCGGGTTCGCGGCGACTTTCGCGTTCGCGAACCCCGGCGCCGGCAGCAACGCACGTGCGCTGCTCTCGACCTCGTCGCCGGTCAGGCCCGACGCGGGCAGTGATCGCGAGAGCTCGGCGCGGGTCTGCTGCGCGGATGCGAAACGGAGCGGAACCAGGCCCAGCGCGACGATCGCGAGCAGGCAGGCCCATGACGTGACGCCCCCCCGGCGTGGCGCCCGCCGCGGGTGCAACGAATTCAAGCGTGCCGCAACAGTCGGTCGATGCATCGGTGGCGTACCTCGGTCCCTGGCCCGGTGTCGTCGAAGATCACCTGCAACTGCCCCTTTCCCGACCCGTCGCGAGTACGGCCTGGCAGACATTGATCGATGCGTTCGCGCCGTGTTCGGAATCGCGCAGCAGCGCGAACGCGGCCTGCGCATCGAGTCGTGGCTCGACCCCGACCAGCAGCGCGATTGCGCCGCTCACATGAGCGGTAGACAGTGAACTCCCCGACGCATAGTCGTAGCGGCCGCCGGGTTCGAGGGTGAGAATGTCCTGCCCCGGCGCGATCAATGCCGAACCGGCCTGCGGCACGACGCTGCCATCGGTCACCGCGATCACGCCGGGAACATCGACCGGAAAGCCGTCCATGCGCCCATCCGGCGGTACCGCGCCGACCACGATCGCGCCATGCCCGAGCGCGTACGTCGTCAGTTCGGCGAGCAATGGATCGGGTGGGCCGCCGAGACTCAGGTTGATCACGCGCGCACCGGATGCGATGGCCGCGGCGAGCGCCTGGGCCAGGGTATAGGTGTTGCAACGGGCCGGGTCGGTGTCGATCGCGATCGGCCAGCATGCGCGGTACGAATACAAGCGCACGCCTGGCGCGATGCCGGCGATGCCGAGCCCGTTGTTGGCGACGGCCGCGATCACGCCGGCGACTTCGGTGCCGTGCCGGTCGAGCGCCGGCGCGTTGGACGCCCCGGTGACAAAGTCGCGCTGCGTGGCGACCCGGCCGGCGAGATCCGGATGGCCCGCGTCGATACCGGTATCGATCAGCGCGATCTTGACTCCATCGCCGTGCGCAAAGCGCTGCGCCTGCGCGGCGCCGATCGCGGAAAATCCGTGCTGCAGGCCGACATAGGGATCGTTATAACCGCTGACCGAAGCGCCGCCATCGGGCAGCGCGGCAGTCAGGGTATCGAAACTCTGCAGCGGCTGGGCGAGGCGGACGCGATCGTCAGCGTGCAGATGGGTGAGCACGGATTCCCGATCGGCGTCCGGCGCCAGTTCGAACAGCATGCAACGCAGGCGCAGCGGGTCGATCGTCCATGCGGAGATTTCATGCAGGCCGTAGTCGCGTGCGAGGTGTGCCCCTTCGGCGACGGCTCGGTCGCTGCCGCTGTAATTCGGCAGTCCGACGTAGCCGCGCGGCGTGGAACCCGCCGTCGGTGCCGCTTCCGCATTGTCCGCGATCGCGACCACGATCATGCGCGCCGGCACGGCCGGGCCCGGATCCGCTCCGCGTGCTGCCGTCGTCAGTACCAGGGCAGCGACAACCGCAAGCCAGGCGACCCGCAGTAAGCAACAGTCGTCGAGCCGCCAGGATACGCGCATGTCTAACGCGCCTCCGTACCGCGCGCGATCGGTTCGGCAAGCAATACGCCGGGCTGTGCGCGCAACCGCGCCAACACTGTTTCGATGCGTTGCGTGGTCCCGGCAGCTGGCGCATCCGTGGTGTCATCGAGCGCGAGCGCGTAAATCGTGCCGCCCGCATTGCTCTCGACCAGCCGCACATGCGCATCGCCAAGGATCGACTGCAACGCACCGAGCGTCAGCGTCGGGGAGGGCACGAAGCGGATTGCCGCAGCCGGCGGGCGGACGTCGCCGCGGGTCAAGGTCGCATAGGGTGCGTCGGAAGCGGGCGCATCCGCGGCTGGCATATGGTCGCGCGCGAACAGCAGGGCGCCGAGCACGACCAGACCGATCGACTGGGCGACGGCAGCGGCGGCAAGCCAGCGCGTGCGGCGACGCATCCCGCCGCGCTGCAGGCGGCGGTCGGGACGCGCTTGCGGCGCCGTT
The DNA here is from genome assembly GCA_044445505.1 of Lysobacterales bacterium. Taxonomy (GTDB): domain Bacteria; phylum Pseudomonadota; class Gammaproteobacteria; order Xanthomonadales; family Rhodanobacteraceae; genus Dokdonella_A. The sequence continues at coordinate 4,338 of JBIODY010000038.1, read as the reverse complement.
CCGGCTTGCAGTGCATGTGTGTCTTCGGCATCGATGCGCGACAGCAATCTTCGCAGCGCTGGCTGCGGCGCATGCGCCACACCCGCATGCGCAGCCATGCCGGCGCGCAGCCGGTGCTGGAACGCGAACTCGTCGCGGCAGTCCGCGCAATCGCGCAGATGCTCCTCGACCCGCCGCCGTTCACCTGCGTCGATACTGTCGTTGACGAGCCAGGGAATCAGGTCCCAGGCCTGGCGATGCGCAATCGGCTGCATGTCCATCGCGTTCAGCCCCGCGCCGTCTGCGCGAGGAGCGCCGCCTCGCCACCCAGCGCGGGCAGTGTGTTGCGCAGGCGCAGGCGCGCGTGAAACATGCGCGCCTTCACGGTGCCGACCGCACAGTCCATGATCGTCGCGATCTCCTCGCACGATTGCCCGAGGTAATAGGCGAGTTCGATCGTCGCGCGCTGTTCGGGCGGCAGCAAGACCAAGCCGTGATCGAGCCAGTCGCGCAACTCGCGCTGGTCGGCGTCATGGGTCGATTGCGCGACATCCCCGAACGGACCGGCGTGATCCGGCGCCAGCACCTCGGCGAGCGGCGGATGGTCGCGCAACGACTTCATCAGGCAACGGTAGGCAATGCCGATGATCCAGGTGGCGACGCGCGATTCGCCGCGGAACTCGCCGGCGCTGCGCCAGACCACCCACAGCGTTTCATTGATGATCTCGTCGATCAGGTCGCGATGGCGCGTGCGGTTGGCGAGAAAGCGCGCCAGCCGGCCGTGGTAGTGTAGATACAGGTGTTCGAACGCGACGCGATCGCCTCGTGCAACGGCGTGTATCCACCCCACATCGCGTTCGCGTTCGTCGACTTCCCGTCGCCGATCGAGGCCGATATCGTTGCGCGGATCCCGTGTGTCGCTCAAAGTCTTACCCACTTTGCGCCGGTCATTGGGGCGTAGGTACCGCAGGAGCAGGAAAAGGTTGCGCGCTTCGCGCGGCGGATACAACCGATGGCGGTCGGCAATCGATTCAAGGCGGCGGGGCAGGGACAACACGCAGATGCCGACCACGTACTTGCCTCAAGAAGCTCGCGTTCGGTGCTTTCTGAACGGTCGACCCGGCATGTGGCGCCGGTATGCCGGCGGGTTCCTGTTCGTCGCCGGTGCCGGCATCGGCACCACGGGTGTTGCACAGGATTTCGCAGGCTCGCTGGGTCTCGCCAGTGACAATGTCTATCGCGGCATCAGCCTCAATGCCGGTCGGCCGGCGTGGCTCGCGGATCTGCACTATGCGATCGGGCCGGACTGGGTGGTCGGCATCGGCGCGAGCAGCGAGCGTATCCATCATCGCGCACCCGGTGCGCAATTGACTGCGTACCTCGACCGCCGCTGGCAGGTCGATGGCGATTGGGCGGCGAAGGTCGGCGCGGTCCACTACGACTCGCCGGCAGAGGCCACCGGCCGCCGCCATTACGACGAACTCAACGCGGCGATCGGCTGGCGTGGACGCTGGCAGGCGATATTGGCGCTGTCGCCGGATATGTACGGACCGTATCACCCGTATGCGCAACCCCGCCACGGCGTCGCGGTCTGGGCCGAAACGACGTGGCATCAGCCGCTCGCGGCACGTCTCGCGTTCGATGCCGGCGTCGGCTATGCGGACCTCGAAAGGATCCAGGCGCACAGCTACGGCTACGCGAATCTTGGACTCAGTTATGGCGTTGGCGATACGCATCTGTATGTGAGCCGCATCTGGACCGGGCCGACCGCGGCAACCCAGACCGACACCGTGTACTACCGGGGCGATACACCCGTTGCCCCCGTGCATTCGCATTGGGTCGCGTCGCTGATCTGGGCTTTTTGACGGTCGATGCGATTGGCCACACGACCGGCATGGCACTCGACGCGGAGAAAGGGGGCGCAGGTGGCTCGATGCGGCGCGAACCGCAGGCTCTTCTTGCGTTTATTTATTTTACATAATAGACATTGCGCACCATCTGCTTGGGGATGGGCTGACTGATTCAGCGGCGCGAGCGGAAGAATCCGCTGAGCATTTCGCCCGCTTCCGCGGCGAGCACGCCGCCGTGGACAAGCGGCTGATGGTTGTGGCGTTCGTGCTGCAGGATGTCGAACGCGCTGCCGGCGGCGCCGGTCTTCGGATCGGTCGCGGCGTAGACGACTCGGCCGACGCGCGCATGGATCATCGCGCCGGCGCACATCACGCACGGTTCCAGGGTCACGTACAACGACGCGCCCGGGAAGCGATAGTTGCCGACGCGACGGCCGGCGTCGCGCAACGCGTCGATCTCGGCGTGCGCGCTCGGATCGTTCGCGCCGATCATGCGGTTGCGGCCCTCGCCGATGATCGTATCGTCAAGCACGACGACCGCGCCGACCGGCACTTCACCCTCGCGCCCAGCCTCGCATGCGAGTTCGAGTGCCCGCGCCATCCAATGGCGATCGCGTACCGGGTCGATGTCCATTGGCGTAATGCTCACGCGGTGGACCTGGATAGGCCGAGCGGTCCGCTCATTCCCATTCGATGGTCGCCGGCGGCTTGCCGCTTATGTCATAAACTACGCGAGAAATATTCTGTACCTCATTGATTATCCTATTTGAAACGGCACCAAGGAATTCGTACGGCAGCTGTGCCCAGTGCGCGGTCATGAAGTCGATCGTCTCGACCGCGCGCAACGCGATCACCCATTCGTAGGCGCGCGCGTCGCCGACCACGCCAACGGACTTCACTGGAAGGAACACCGCGAAGGCCTGGCTGGTGCGGTCGTACAGATCCGCCTTGCGCAGCTCCTCGATGAAGATCGCGTCGGCGCGCGCGAGGATCTCGGCATATTCGCGCCTGACCTCGCCGAGGATGCGCACGCCGAGACCCGGGCCCGGGAACGGGTGCCGATGGACCATCGCGCGTGGCAGGCCAAGTTCGACGCCGATGCGGCGTACCTCATCCTTGAACAGTTCGCGCAGCGGCTCGACCAGCTTCAGCTTCATCTGCTCGGGCAGGCCGCCGACGTTGTGATGCGACTTGATCACGTGCGCCTTGCCGGTCTTCGAGCCGGCGGACTCAATCACATCCGGGTAGATCGTGCCCTGCGCCAGCCACTTCACGCCGTCGAGCTTGTGCGCTTCCTCGTCGAATATCTCGACGAACAAACGGCCGATGATCTTGCGCTTCGCTTCCGGATCGTGGATGCCGGCCAGCGCCGCGTAGTAGCGATCTGCCGCATTCACGCGGATCACGCGCACGCCCATGCCGCCCTTGTCGGCTTCGTTGGCGAACATCGCCATGACCTGATCGCCTTCCTGCCAGCGCAGCAGACCGGTATCGACGAACACGCAGGTCAGGCGCGCGCCGATCGCCCGATGCAGCAGCGCCGCGACGACCGAGGAATCGACACCGCCGGACAAGCCGAGCAGCACGTGGTCCTCGCCCACCTGCGCACGCACGCGCGCGATCTGGTCGTCGATGATGTTCGCCGCGGTCCACAGCATGCGGCACCCGCAGATCTCGGTGACGAAGCGTTTTAGCAGCGCACTGCCCTGCTTCGTATGCGTGACTTCCGGATGGAACTGCACGCCATACCAACGCCGGTCCTCGTTCGCCATCGCCGCGACCGGAATGCGTTCGGTACGCGCGGTGACGATGAATCCCGGTGGCGCCGCGGCGACGTGATCGCCATGGCTCATCCAGACATCCAGCGCCTGCGCGGGAGGATGGTCGCTGAGGCCCGCGAGCAGGCGATCGTGCGCGACGACCTCGACCCTGGCGTGGCCGAACTCGCGCGCATCGGCCGCATCGGTCGTGCCGCCGAGTTGTGCAGCCATGGTCTGCATGCCATAGCAGATGCCGAGGATCGGCAGGTCCGCATCGAACACGGCCGGCGCTGCCTTCGGCGCATCGGCCAGCGTCGTCGACTCCGGACCGCCGGACAGGATGATGCCCTTGGCACCGAACGCGGCGATCTCGGCCGGATCGTGGTCCCAGGCCCAGATCTCGCAGTACACGCCGATCTCGCGCACGCGCCGTGCGATCAGCTGCGTGTATTGCGCACCGAAGTCGAGGATCAGGATCTTGTCGGAATGGAGATTGGTCACTTAGCCAGAGTGCGGGTGTGATAAAGCCAAACGATCAGCGAGCAAAAAGTCCAAACAAGTGTGAGCCAGCGCAAGCTATCAGGTGACATGATCCGGGGTCGTCTGCGTATAGAACGGATATCCCTTTTTCGGATCGACAACCCATCGCCATTTCAGCAACGCGCCAACGAACAACGTCGCGAGCACGGCTGCAACTGCCAAGTGAATAATTTCGAACAGGGTCGACAAATCAATCGAGCCGGTAGTTC
>JBIODY010000037.1:0-11973 GCA_044445505.1 Lysobacterales bacterium | reverse complement strand
GAACGCCGGTCGCGTCGGAAGCTTCCAGCGCGCGCACGATGCCGGCCAGCGAGCATTCGTCGGTGATCGCGAGCGCGGCGTAGCCGAGTTTCCGCGCACGCTCGAACAGTTCGCGCGCGCTCGACGCGCCGCGCTGGAACGAGAAATTCGACAGGCAATGCAGTTCGGCGTAGCGGGCAAAGGTGTCTGAGGCAGCTTCAGCCCTCCCCTTCGAGGGGTGGGTTGGGTAGGGATGGGGTTCGATCCGCCCGGCACATCCCGGTGCAATGCCTGCGTCGAACGCTCTGACATCGAAACAGTTGGCTGGATTGGTTGCTTGATGACGCCGTTCCCCATGCAACGCACTGCGCGGGTCGTCGTCGATCGCGGTCGCGATACCCGGTTCGAGCGGTGCGCGCAGGCGACGGCGCTTCGCGGGCTTCGTCGGCTTCATGCGAACCAGCCGTGCAGGGTCCAGTTCGTGGGCACTCCGCCCGGCGCGGCCGCGGCGATCGTGCCGGCCTCGACAAACGCCCAGGCGCGCTGGCCGGAGCGCGTCTGCACGATATAGTAATCGCGGCGCTGGTCATGCTCGTCCCACCAGCCACTCTCGATGCGCTCCGGACCGGCGAGGATGCGCAGAGCACCGCCGTGCAACAGGATGGGCCGACGCAGCAGCCAGAATGGCCGCGTCTTCGCTGCGTTTTCGGCCGGAGTGCTCGTGGCCGCACGACGCAGAGTGTCCGCCTTCGTGGGAGCGGCTTCAGCCGCGATGCTCCTGTCGTGGTGAACACCTTTCCCACCCAACCCCTCGCGCATCCTTGCGCTCGCGAGTACATCCGTGTGCAGTCGTTCGCCGGCCCGCAGCAGTGCTGCGCGAAAGCCCGGCTCATCCCTTGAAGGGGAGGGCTTCAAGGCATCGCGGCTGAAGCCGCTCCCACGAGAACTTCTGGTCGTCGGTTCGATCACCGAAGCGTAGCGCCATGCACGCCCCGGGCGGTGGTCCTCCGCGCAACGCAATCCGCGCAGTGCCGCGTCGCCGAGCCGTGCGCGTAGACGCTCGGCCAGGGATGGCCAGTCGAGTTGCTGGCGGCGATTCGTGTCGAACAGATCGCGATGCAACGGGCACAGCGATGGCAGATCATCGGCGCAAAGCGTCAGTGAATGGACCGCCGCGACGAGTTCGATGCGATCGAAGCGCGCGCGCGCGAATTCGAGCAACGCAGTCGCATCCCGCTGCGGCGCGAGCAATCCGATCCCGATGCGCGTGCTTGCGCCGTGCTCATGCCCGAGCACGAGCGCGAAGCGCTGCACACCGCCATCGCGCGTCGCCAGGAATAGCGCGAATTCGCGGATCAGCCGCTGCAGCGGAAACGCGAGCGCGTGTTGCGATTCGATTCCGGACGGGAATTCAATGCGCCGCTCGAAGCGATCCGGCGGTTGCCAGCGCGGGAAGGTTTCGCCGGCAAGGCCACGCATGCGATCGAGAAGAGCCTGCGCATCGGGGCCGATGCGCCGTGCGAGCTCCACGCGGGGCAGGCGGAACAGATCGCGCAATGCGCGAAAGCCCATGCCGTGCAGCGCGGCGACCGCCTTCTCCGGGAGACCGCTTGCGGCGAGCGGCACCGCGCCGAGTGCATGGCCAAGTTGCGCCAGCGAAAGGATCGCGAGGCCGTCCGCCTGCGCGGAGAGTACGCGTGCGCCGGCTGCGGTCGGTGCTGCGGCCAGCGTGTATGCGAATCCGAAGCCGTCGAGTTCCGCGCGCAGCCGTCGCTCCAGCGCGGCCCAGCCGCCGAACAGCGCGAGGCTGGCGCCGACTTCCACCAGAATGGCGTCGGGCGCGGCGATCGCGACCTCGGCGCTGAAGCGGTACGCGCAAGCGGCCAGCGACTCGAGTGCGCGGCGTTCCGCAGCTTCATCGCGTGGCGCCACGCAAAGGCGGGGACAGAGCATCTGCGCGGCCGCCAATGGCTGACCCGCGCGCACACCCGCTCGCGTCGCACGCGCATCCGCAAGCACGATGTGCCGGCGTTGCGGCGGGCCATCGACGACCGCGAAAGGGTTTGAAGACAAGCCACCGGGTTCCGGTTCGGACGAGGCACGGCTTGTCCCTCCGGCGCAAGGCCTGGATGGCGACACCCCTGCAGATTCTCCGGGTGGCGGCGAGGCCACTTTGGCGCGGACCGCATCCAGCGCCAGTCGGGCGAACCGCAGGCAGACCCAGAGCATGCGTGGCCTCGCTGTTTGGTTGCCAAAAAGTCCATCGCGGACTTTTCGGCTCACTCGATCGCGGTAAAACCGCGCCACGCGTTCCGCAAATCAATCATTGCATGATCGGTTTGCATCCATGCATCGCGACGACAGGGTTCGAAAAAGGATTTCAACACCCTGTCAGGCGCGCAGGCGCAGCGCCTGGGTGTGATTGCCGACGCGCCCGCGGCATTTCAGGATGTCGATGAGCGGACCGTCTTCCGTGGCGGTCACGCGCAGGCGCAACGCGGCCGGGCTGGCTTGGTGCGCGGCGCTCGAAGGGCGGAACACGAAGCCGATCGCGGCGCCGGTTTCGGCCGCGAGTTGCAGGCGGCGCAGCTGGCGGTAGTCGGCTTGCGGCAGCCAGTTCAGCACCGCGCCGCAGCAACCGGCGCGCAGGCATTGCTCGGCGGTCCAGTGGGTATCGGCTGCACCGGCATCGATGTGCACGAGCTGGGTGAGATCGACGCCGGCCGCGGCGAGTGCCGGTGCGTAGGGAATGTAGGGTGGCGCGATCAGTGCGACGCGCTGGCGGGCCCGGGTCAGCGCCACCAGCGCCGGCAACACCAGGCTGCATTCGCCGAGGCCATCGTGTTCGATCAGGATCTCGCTGAGGGCGCCGCGCGGCCAGCCGCCGCCGGGCAGCAGCGCATCGAGTTCGGCAAGACCGGTCGGCTGCGCATCGATTGCGGCAGCGGTCGCGGCACCGCGGCGCCAGATGCCGGGATGGCGCAGCACTTCGGAAAGCCCTGCCGCATCGCGAGGCGCGCGCAGCGGGAGCAGCGCAATTCCGGGGCTTGCGCCGGCAGGAGGCGGAAATATCGGCGTGAAACCGGGCGTTTCGGAAATGGACGCCGCGGCGTCAGGCGAAATCGACGTGAACATCGCGGCTCATCCTTGTCGCGGGAGTTTCGATGCGGCGGCATCGGGGCGGATCAGGCCGACATACAGGCCTTCGATCGCAAATGCATGGCGGCGCGGATCGACCTCGATCGGCGCGAAATCCGGATTCGCCGGCAGCAGTCGCAAGCGGCCGGCGCGATGATCCAGTCGCTTGACGGTGACTTCGTCGTCGAGGCGTGCGACGACGATGCGGCCATGCTCGGCGGTCGGCGTGCGGTGGACCGCGATCAGGTCGCCATCGAGGATGCCGGCATCGCGCATGCTGAGGCCGACGACGCGCAGCAGATAGTCGGCGCGCGGCCGGAACAGGTCGGGATCGATCGCGTGCCCGGTTTCGATGTTCTCGGCCGCGAGGATCGGGCTGCCCGCGGCAACCCGGCCGACGAGGGGAAGCTGGGTTGCCGCGGGCGCCCGTGAGCGGTGCGGAAGGCGCAGGCCGCGATGCTGGGGCAAACGTTCGAGCATGCCCTTGCGGATCAGCGCCTCGACATAATCCTGGGCCGAGCTGTGGCTTGCAAGCCCAAGACTCTCCGAGATTTCCCGCAAGGTCGGTGCGTGGCCGCGCTGATCCAGATGGCGCCGGATGCAGTCGAGCACGCGTTGCTGGTTGGCGGTGAGGCGGGCTGCATCCATACGTACCAATGTACGTATATCGGTTCCAGGATGCAAGTCCCGCAGTCAGGATTTTGTCCGCTGGCTTCGCAGGGGATCCGCGACCGTCCTGGCGATGCGTCCACGCAGACGTTCCGCACGGCGCTCCGTCAGCGCGTGCAGCAGCGGACGATCCGCGCGCACGAACGGCGAGCCCTTGTCGAGATGTTCGCGCAGCAGCGCGCAATCCTGTGCCTCGCCGAGCAGCACCGCCAGCCGCTTGTCGCGTTTTCGCGCGGGGTGCGGGATCGCGGCGAAATCGTCCAGTGCACGATGCTGCTGCGACCGGCGCCGCGCACGGCGGCGCCAGCGATGCCAGTCCGCGTCACGGCGGCTTGCGCGGGCGCGCGAACCCGCGGCTTCGGCGCGGGCATGGCTGCGCTGCAGGGCGGCGTGCACGTCGGCCGCGGTTATTGCGCTCCAGGGCAATGCCGGCAATGCCGCAAGCAACGTGGTCAACCGTGCGCGCCGGTCATGCAGATCCGGATCGGTGGCCAGGAGAGCGCGCGCGCATTCCGCCCTGGTCCGGGCCGCCGCGCGGCGCGCGCGGCGCAATGCGAGCGCCGGATCCGCGGCATTGTGCTTCCCGAGCAGCAGGTCCAGGGTGGTCACCAGCGCCTGCGCGTCGCGCAGCTTCGATGTGCCGCGGTTGACCCGCCGCAGTTCGCGGTCGATCAGCGCTGCGCCCGGCCCGAGTGCCGGCATTCCCAGCGCGAGCGTCGCGCGCACCCGGCGGATCGATTTGCGCGCCTGATGCACGCCCGCATGCATACGCGCGCCGCGCCATGCGAGACAGGCGATCGCGTGGGCGAATTCGGCCGCGGCGTAGTCGCGCAAGCGGATGCCGGGCGATGCGCCGGAACGCACGCGCGTGGCTGGTCGATTTCGATGTCGCATGCCCTGGATGATGGCAGCATAATGCGGCAACGGATCGAGGCCGTCGTGCTCCCGCCGATGGTGCCGATCGATCTTTTTCGCGCAGGCCCGCGTACTCCGATGCCGGCGTACCCGCGCGTCAGGCCTTGTTTCAGATGCGTCAGCCCGGATGTCTGCTTTTCGGCGCACGCCAATCCGGACATTCCTCCAGGAGCAATCCCGTGAAAATCCTCATGGTTCTGACCTCGCACGATCAGTTGGGCGACACCGGCCGCAAGACCGGCTTCTGGCTCGAGGAATTCGCCGCGCCCTATTACGTGTTCAAGGATGCCGGAGCGGAAATCGTGGTCGCGTCACCGAAGGGCGGTCAGCCGCCACTCGATCCGAAGAGCGATGAGCCCGGTGCGCAGACCAAGGCGACCGCACGCTTCAGGGCGGATCCGGCCGCGCAGAAGTTGCTGGCGACCTCGCAGAAATTGTCCGATGCCCACGCCGACGACTTCGATGCGATTTTCTATCCGGGCGGACACGGCCCGCTGTGGGATCTGGCGGAGGATGCGATTTCGCAGCACCTGATCGAAAAGTTCTATGCGGCCGGCAAACCGGTGGCGGCGGTCTGCCATGGCCCAGGCGCTTTCCGCAACGCGCGCGGTCCGTTCGGGTTGCCGCTGGTGCGTGGAAAGGCCGTGACCGGCTTTTCCGACAGCGAGGAGAAAGCGGCCGGACTCACCGATGTCGTGCCGTTCCTGGTCGAGGACATGTTGAAGGGACACGGCGGCGGGTATTCGAAGAAAGCCGATTGGCAGCCGCACGTCGTCACCGATGCAAATCTGGTGACCGGACAGAATCCGGCTTCTTCCGAAAAAGCGGCGAGGGCGGTGCTCACGCTGCTGGGGTGAGGGGCGGGTCCGCCGGACCTCGCGCCGCCGATTGGCGGCCTCGCGTTGCGAAAATCAGGCAGGCGCGCACATTTTTGCCGGTAGCGGTCCGGATAATGGCGGCCACGTGTGGGGTCTCCCTGTCCCACAAGGCCTGCCGGAACCTCGTTCGCATGAAAATCCGGAAACATCTGGTCGTTGCCGGCGCCGGCGCCGCGGATCTGGCCGAGATCACCACGTTCCTGCGCGTGGTGCAGCCGTTGCTCGACCACACGTGGTCTCTCGCCGACGAAGACGACGACATCGATCTGGTCCTGTCCGATCTGACCGATTTCGGCGGCCGTTGCGCGCGCGTGCGTGCACTCGACGAGGGCAGGCACTTCGCGGTGCTCGCCGATCCCGGCGCCGAAGTGCTCGACGCGGAACTCATCGTGCATCGGCCGATCAGTGCCAAGGCGATCGCCGGCCTGCTCAACCACGTCGGCCATGCCGCACCGCCGGGGCCGCGCAGGCATTCCGACGTCGGCGCGCTGGAGCGTTACATCGTGCCGCAGACCCGCAAGGCGCAGCGGCGGGACGATACCTCGGCCGCCTCGTCGACGCGCGCCTGCTTCCTCGACATCCAGCGGGTACGCGTCTGTACCGACCTCGATGCGCTGATCCAGCGTGGTGCGGTGCTGCTCGAACGCCCCGGCATACCGCCGCTGTTGATCGACCCGGTTACCGACACGTTCCACACCACGGCGCGCATGCTGGACCTCGAACCCTATTTTCTCGATGTCGTCAGCGGCCGTGAACGCCGCCGCGTCGGCGGTGCGCAACTCGCGGCGCTGCGCAAGGAGCTGCCACCGCGGCCGCTCGCGCGCCTGCGCTGGCTGCACGCCCTGCTGTGTTCGAACGGCTGGCTCGCCGACCATCTCGATCCCAGCGCGAGCTACCGGCTCAAGCGCTGGTTCCAGGTCGATACCGCCTACCGCAAGCAGCATCGCATCGCGTTGACCCTGATGCGCGAGGCGCCGCTGCACCGCATCGCCGCGTCCGCAAAGGCGCACATGGCCGACGTGTTCGATGTGGTCAACGCGTTCGACGCGCTGGGCCTGATCGTCGCCACGCGACTGCCGATCTACGCGGCGGAAGCGGAACCCGGCGGCAAGCGGCGGCGGCCCACGAAGAAGGTGCGCTCGCTGCTCGCGGCGACTGCGTTCGTGCGCTGACGGATCGCCCTCGGCGAAGCGCGGCCTGCGCGTTCCGCGCAGCCGTTCCCGGCGCTCGATGGGTAGGCCCGGAGCGCGACTTGACCTACTCTCCTTCGTGGTCCTTTCCCGCGGAGCCGGCCCATGAACGTCGACCTCAATACCGCCGCGACGATCGCCACGCTGGTCGTGATCACCGTGACTGCGCTCGCCGCATTCGTGCAACTGCGCCACATGCGCACCGCCAACCAGCTCGAAGCCCTGCTGACCGTGCTGGCGCGTGTCGAGCACGCGGACTTCGGACGCATGGTCGACGGCGCACGTGCGCTGCTGGCGGAAAAGCTGCCCGATCCGGCGTATCGGCGCAGCATCGAGGAGGGCAGGGTCGATCGCACCAACAATCCCTGGCTCACCCTCGGCAACTCCTACGAATGGGTCGGCAGCCTGGTGCGCTCGGGGCTCGTCGAGGAGGATCCCTACATGGACATCTACGCCGACCGTGTCGTGGGTGCCTGGGAAATCATGCAGGACGTGATCGCGATCATTCGCCGCCGCGCCGGCCCGAGCGTGCTGGAGAATTTCGAATATCTGTACGTTCGCGCCAGAGCGTACGCGGCGAAGCATCCCCACGGCGTGTATCCGGCGCACACGCCGCGCGCGGAGCTGCACGACCGCTGGGCCGAGGTCGACAATCCGGGCCCGGCGAAAACGGGCGCTGTACAGTAAGGCTCGCAGCGAAGGAGCAGGCACGATGGGTGGAACACTGCAAGGGCGCGTTGCGCTGGTCAGCGGCGCGTCGTCGGGCATCGGCGAAGCGACCGCGCTCGCACTCGCGGCGCAGGGCGCGCGGATCGCATTGGCGGCGCGGCGCCGCGAGCGTCTGGATGCGCTGGCTGCGCGCATCGCGGCGGGCGGTGGCGAGGCACTGGTGGCGATCGCCGATTTCGCCGACGAGAAACAGGCGCAGCGCGCGGTCGCCGAAACCGACGCGCATTTCGGCCGCCTCGATATCCTGGTCAACAACGCCGGCGTGATGTACCTCGAGCCGGTCGACAGCGCCGACCTCGGCCGCTGGCGGCACATGCTCGAACTCAACCTGCTGGGCCTGATCGCGGCGACGCAGGCGGCGCTGCCGGGCATGCGCCGGCGCCGCGACGGCCACATCGTCAATGTCGCCTCGACTGCGGGCCGCCTCGCGACGGCCAATGCGGCCGGCTACGCGGCGACCAAGTTCGGCGTGGTCGGTTTCTCCGAAGCGCTGCGCAAGGAGGTCTACCAGGACAACATCCGCGTGACCGTCATCGAACCGGGCGTCGTCGAGACCGAACTGCGCGAACATATTGCGCACGCCGACACGCAGCGGGCGATCAATGCCTGGGCCGACTCGATGCGGCAGTTGAAGAGCGAAGACGTCGCCAACGCGATCGTGTTCTGCGTCGCGCAACCCGACCACGTCAACATCAACGAGATCCTGATGCGGCCGACGGATCAGGAGCGCTGAGTCCGAATGCTGCCGGCTGCGGTTTCAAACGGAAAATCCGACAGTGTCTTGCGTGCTCATCTTCGATCGTCGATAGCCGCGTCGAAGCCCGATCCGTATCCGCGGCCCCAGCGATTGGGCAGGCCATTGCTGCGCATGACGCCGATGTTCATTTCGATTGTCTTGCCATTCTTGAGTTGCGTGCTCATGTTGAATTCGGCGTCTGTCGCGAAGCCGCTGCCATATCCTTTGGCATAGCCGGCCGTGGTCGTCACGCTGCCTGACACCGTCGTGCGGCTGTCCGGCGCGTCCTTGCCGCCGACGTCGCCGTAATACGTTCCCGGCGGATCGTCGGCCACGGTCGAGCCGGACCCCGCGCTGGCGTTCGCCTTCGATGGCAGATCCAGGTCCAGGGCCGGCTGCGGGGGTGCCTGCGCGAAGACACCTGTCGTGCACAGCGCTGCGACGAACAATGCAATGGCTTTCATGGGACTCTCTGGGTCGGTATCGCGCAGGATACGCCGGTACTGGCGCGACGGTACCGATGCCTTGCACCTCAGCACTGCGGAAGTTGAATGTGAAACCCGGCGCTTGCAGGTGATCAACACGTCCGGTTAACGGGAGCCGTCCCCGATTTCGGGCAATCCGCGCTTCCACCAATGCCTCGCCGTCGCCGCCGCGCTGTCCATCGGTGCGTATATCGCGCTGTTGTTTTCGCACCTGGCTTGAGAGTCGAGGAGCCATGCGGAATGCGACCATCGTGTCGACGCGGACGAGCACCGTCCGCAAACCCATCCCTTGGTCGTCGATGCAGGCGATGATTTCCGATCAGTCGAACCCGTCGTCGAATATCCGGTCGGGATCGCGTTCGTACGCGCCGATATCCGCCACGCCGTTGAGCACCCGATCGAAGCCCGCACCACGCTGGTCGGTGCTGAAGTCGAGCGTGTTGTTGCCGGCGTCGATGGCGGGGCTGCCCGGCAGCAGCGCGTGCGTGGCGGTCCACCCGCCGTTGCCGCGCAACGGACCGAGCCGCGGATCGGCGTCGATCGTGCCGGCCGGCGCGCCTTGCGCGATGTAGTTGATGAGGTTGTTCGAGCCGGTGACCGTCACATCGTACTGTCCCCCGACGTCGCGCGGAACGTCGGGAGTGCCCTGCGCGATATTGCCGGCGATGATCGAGCTTTCGAGCCGCACCGGCGAGGAGCGCAGGCTGAGACCGGCACTTTGCTGGTAGCCGAGGATTCCACCGGACTGGAACGGAACCGTGTTGAAGACGATCGTGCTGTTGTAGAGCGATAGCGGCAGGCTCGCCGCGATGCCGCCCGCGGCGCCCGCGGTGTTGCCGGAAATCGTGCTGTCGACGATCGACGCGGCATCGTCGGCGCTGTCATCGCCCAGGTACAGCCCGCCGCCGACGTGGGCATGATTGCCCGAGATCGTCGACCACAGGATTGTCGCGTTGCCGATCGTGTGCAATCCGCCGCCGCTGCTGTCCAGGGCTTCGTCGACGAGGTTGTCGCTGATCGTGCTGTACTTCGCCACCAGCCCTCCGCCGGCGTAGGCGCCGCCGCCCCGCCCGCTGACGCCGGCTGCGACGCGGCAATCGGTGATCGTGCTGTAGGCCATGATCAAGGCGCCGCCGGCAAACACGCAACCGCCTTTCCCCTCGCCGGTAGGGACGGTCACGCCGCCCTGTTCCACCACGCTGTTGACCAGCTTCACGCTGCCCTGCGCATACACCGCGCCGCCCATGCCCGCGTTGGAACCCGTGCTGTGCGTGGTGCAGGCGTAGACATGTGCGTTGTCGAGTTCGATGTTGCCGAGCGAGAAGATGCAGCCGCCATGCACCGTGCCCGAGCTGCCGTACTTCCTGCCGAACGAAACGGACAGGTCCTGCACCTTCAGCGTTCCGTCCACCAGGCTGTAGAGAACCCCGGCACCCGGTTGGCCCGCGCTGTCGATCGACAACGCGTCCGCGCCGGGACCGTGCAAGGTCAGGTCCCGGGCGGCGATCAGGATCGCGCCGGTCGACAGCGAGATCACGCTGCAGGAAAGCTGGCTCAGGTCGATCGTATCGCCGTCAACGGCATCAAGAACGGCAGCGCGCAGACTGCCGCTGCCGGCGTCGTTGCAGTTGCCGACCACCCGCGGCGCGCGCGGTGCCGTCGATGAATCGGCGCGGGACGGCGCAGCCGGCACACACGGCGCTGCGCAGGCGAGCAACGCCGCCAGCGTGGCGGCAAGCGGACGCCTGCGCTGGCGCGCCAGGAATGCATCGTGCGACGTGAGCGATACGAATGGCATTGCAGGTTTCCCGTGGCAGGCGTCGCATCGCGCCATCCCTCCATAACGACACTTTGACCGGAACTCGGACATTGCCGGCGGCGGCAGGGCGAAAGCGGGCAACGCGCGCGGCCCTCGTCTCGCGACGCTTCGCCGATGCAGGGACGGCCAGACGCCGTACCCGCTTTATCCCCCACCCGGTTTCGTCAGCGTGACCACGGATGCGGGCGGCAACGCCAGCTTTTCCCGCGCCGCGCAATTCCTGCCGCCGGGTCGTTTTCTCACGGCGCTTGCACGGCGGTCCTCCACGACCGCGGATCCGCCGGCACTGATCGTCTCCGAGTTCTCCAATTGCGAGCCGATCGCATCAGGCGACCTGATCTTCGCGAACGGCTTCGATTAGCGGTCTGTGAAGGATCGGCCGGCATCGGGGTGCTGGGTGCCGGTCCGCAGGGCGCGATGTCGTTTCACCGCAGACTTCCCGGCGACAAGCGGCGGCGGCCCACGAAGAAAGTGCGCTCGCTGCTCGCGGCGACTGCGTTTACGCGCTGAGAGCCGCGTTTGCCGCGTTTAAAGCGTCTTTCCGATCACGTCGTTCTTGAGGCGGAAGCGCGAATCCATGGAGGTCGCCTCGCCGTCGGCCAGCAGGGAAAGATCACGACCTTTCTTCCAGCCACCCGGCGGCATCCACGAAGGCGGATGCACGGGTCCGGGCACGTAGGCCGTCCATTTTCCCGGTTCTTTGGTTCGCCCCACGGAGAACACGACCGGCACGATGGCGTTAGTTCCGATCGGCTTGCCGGCCACGGTCTGCGTCAGGTCGTAGCGCCAATTCTTCGCCGCCGCAATGCTGGTGCGTTCGAATATCTTGCGCCAATGCTCGGCCTCGCGTTCCGTGTTCGCTCGCGCGGTCAGGCTGGTCTGATACGGCTCGATCGCGATGACTTTCCCGGTTTCGTCAAGGCGCAGCGAGAGCACCACCTTGGCACCCAGGTGGGCGTACGCGGCATCCATCGGATACCCGGGAGGTTCGTTGTTTCCTGTGCGTTTGGGTTCGCCGAAGTTGATTCCGACAATCTTCACCGCGTAATTGTCGCCGCTCGTCGGAACACCTTCGAGACGAAGATGCATCGCGGTCTTGGCGATGACAGGTTTGCCATCGATCAGGATCGGTTCGAACAGCCAGCTGCGCACAGCGCGATCGATGAGTACGGTCAGCGGCTTGGAAAGCTTGCTCTTCAGCAGATAGTCGCTGACGTGCCCGTCGGGAGCGATCTGTACCTCGCCGTCCGCATCCATGTCCATGATCGGCGAACTGTGCTGGGCCAGCACCGGCGAAATTCCCGCTGCCATCAAAACCGCTGCCAACTTCGTGTTGCGTAGAAACATGTCGACTCCTTTGCCGGGCTTGAAGTGCTGCATGAGGCTTGCTTGCATGGAATTGCGCGGCAGGCAAGATCGGCAATCAACCGGCCTT
>JBIODY010000036.1:0-12030 GCA_044445505.1 Lysobacterales bacterium | reverse complement strand
CGTGCAGCTTGCGGGTTCCTACAATGACATCGGCGAGAACACGGCTGCGTTCAAGGAAATCAGCCTTGCAGCGGCATTGCGTGACCGGCTTTCGTCGCGGGATGCGCTGTACGTCGATGCCTGGCAGGCATTGTTCGGCACGCCGGTGCCGGCACTGGAAAAATGGAAGACCCTGGCGCAGCTGTATCCGGATTTCTTTCCCGCGCAGGGGGTTTTCGGCTACTACGCATGGCAGTACGCCAATGGTTATGACGAGGCGATCAAGTCATACGACAAGTCCGCGTTGCCCCAGAACCCTCATCCGCAATTGCGCGAATATTTACTCGGTACGTTGCAGCTCGGTCAGGAACAGTATGGCGAAGCCGACCGACATTTCGCCAAGGCACGCGAGTTGGGATTGACGCGGACCGAATTTCAACTCGCATCCGACGCCGCGCAGCGAAAGCTCGACAAGCTGGATGCAGCCCTCGCCGGTGAGAAGGTGTTGCCGATTTCAGACAAGGACGTCAGCGCGCAGAATTTGCGGATCAGCCTTGCCGTCGATCGCGGGCGCTGGAATGGCGCCTGGAGTGCGCTGGCGGCTGACAAGTTGCAGCTCGGCGGCGGAATTTCCCGCGGCCTGCGCAAGCTCGATGGCGCCGAAGTCAGCCTGCGTACGCTGGCAGATCCGGCAGGGCACGACACCACGCGGATTGCAAGCTTCCTCGACGGCGAGATCGCTGCACTCGCCACGGAAACGGGTATCGACCGCTCGGAGACGATATTCCACGTGCTGTTCGCGGGCTACCTCGCCGCCGCCAGGGGTGATCTCAAACTCGCCGGGTCCGCCCTTGCACACGCCGGTCCCGAGGCGCGCGACCGCGGCTATCCGGTGCTGAGCCGGATGCTGGCAGTGACCGAAGCCGAGGTCGCGCGTGCGAGTGGCAAGCCGGAAGAGGCGATCCGCCTCCTGCTGAAGCAGCCGCTGGACGGCACCGAACTGTGCCTGACGCACGTCGCACTGATGTATGCGCATCTGGCCAGGGGCGATCGTACGGCGGCCATGGACCAGGCGCGCTGGCTGGCGAACCATCGCGGTCGCGCCTATACGGAATACAACGCCGACTGGATTGCCAGGCCGTTCAACGTGGCCCAATCCGATCTCGCCTTGCTGCAGATGGCCGAACTCGCGCGCGCGCTCGGCAACAGGCAACAGGCAAGCCTGTCGCTGAAGGCGTTTCGCCAGGCGTGGCCTGGCGCGAACGATCTTTCCTTCATCGCGCCGCGACTCGGCAAGCTCGAAGCCGGGCCCTGAGTCGCGCCGCTCAAGTCAGGTTGGGCTGGAACCGATTCTCGCCTTGGGAACAGCCATCGTGAGGTATTGTTTCGTCGCCTCGCTGCCCAGCTGTTCCTGCGCTGTCTGGAAGGTTGCCTTGTCGGCAATCTGTTTCGGCACGAGGCAGGCCGCGTTCAAGTTGACCACCGTGTCATACGGAACGCCGAGCTCGACCAGCGCGGCCGCGGGCTTTTCTTCGTAGCGGCGCCGGAACTCGTCGTTGGTCGCGAGCTCCTTGATCAGTGTCGCGCATTGTGCGTTGGTCAGCGTTGCGTCACTCATGGTATGCCCTTGTCCCTCGGTGGAATGCGGGACAGAGCGTAACCGAAAAACGCCAAAAAGGGACTTCCTTCCGGCGCAGCGGAAGGCCGAGGTGCGGTTGATTGCGCCTTGAACGACGCGCAGCGCATGGCTACGCTCGAGCGTCCAGGTCAGGAGTACCCGATGCGCCTGCGCCGTTGCGCCGTATTGATGCTCGAACCGCGCGAGCGCCTCGAATTCGATCTCGCCCTGCTTTCCGCCGGCGGCAGCGGGCTGCACACTGTCATCGGCTGGGTTGCGATCGCGCCGCATATCGGTGACGAGGTCGTCGTCGACGCGGCGGAGGTCGCGGCGCTCGGCACGCTGTCGCCGTCGCGCTGGAGCGAATTCGACGAACTCGCCGCGACGCATCCGCACGACGTGCTCGATGCGCTGCTCGAAAAGCGCCTGCTGATTGCCGAAGCGAGCGAAGCGGATGCGCGCGACCGCGTGCTGCGCGACACGCATTGGCGCAACGCTTCGGCGGCGATGCACTTCGCCTCGCGCTGGCGCGGCGTCGACACCGAGGCGGTCGAACAGCAGTACGCCGAGACCGCCACCGGCGGCGACCTGCTCGAACAGCTCGGCGCGCCGCCGCCGCCGGTGCGCGAACGATCGCCCGCGTCAGCGCGCCAGCGCCTGCCCGCGGCCGAGGCCTCGCCGCTCGACGCACTGCTCGATCGCCGCGTGACCTGCCGCAACTTCGACCGCACGCGTGCGCTGACGCTGGCGCAGTTTTCCGCGGTGCTGTACCGCGTCTATGGCGCGCGCACCGTCGAGGACTACGCGCCGGGCGTGCAGCTGCTGAAAAAAGGCGTGCCATCCGCCGGCGGCCTGCATGCGACCGAAGCCTACCTGCTGGTGCAGCGCGTCGATGGGGTCGCGCCGGGGCTGTACCACTATCATCCGGTCGACCACGCGCTCGAACCGATCCAGGCATTGAGCGCCGGCGAAGCGTCCGCACTGGCGAAACGCTTCGTCGCGAGCCAGGCGTATTTCGTCGATGCACACGTGATCGTGTTGCCGACGAGCCGGTTCCTGCGCAATTTCTGGAAGTACCGCAATCACGCCAAGGCGTATCGCGCGCTGATCCTCGATGTCGGGCACCTGTCGCAGACGATGTACCTCGCCGCGACCGAACTCGGCCTCGCCGCGTTCATCACCGCCGCGGTCAACGAGGTCGACATTGAACAGGCGTTCGGCCTCGATCCGCTCGAGGAAGGTCCGCTCGCGGTCTGCGGTTTCGGCATCCGCGCCGGCGAACGTCACGAAGTCGAGTTCGATCCGCTGAATACGGTCTGGCCGTCGGCCTGACGCTACCGCCGGCGCCGCCGCTGCGCCGCAACACTGGCAGCCCCGCCGTTCCCGGCGCAGAATGCGCTGGAATCAGGGGATCCACCGGGCGTGAACGCAGCCGTTCCATCCGCGATCGAGGCCAAGCCGGGCGGCGCGACATCCGTGCTGCGCACGCTCGTGGTCTGCGATCTGGTCGATTCGACGGCCCTGGTCGAGCGCCTCGGCGATCAGCGCGGCGCGGAACTGTTCCGCAAGCACGACCGTCTCGCGCGCACGCTGATGCAGCAGCACGGCGGCACCGAGATCGACAAGACCGATGGCTTCCTGCTGATCTTCGATCGACCGATCCAGGCGGTCGCGTTCGCGCTCGCCTACCAGCGCGAACTGAAGAACCTCGGCGCGCAGGAGAGCGCGAATCTCGCCGCTCGCATCGGCATCCATATCGGCGATGTCGTGGTCTGGGACAACGCGGCCGACGACGTGCAGCGCGGTGCAAAGAAGACCGAGGTCGAAGGCCTGGTCAAGCCGGTCGCGGCGCGCCTGATGCAACTCGCGCTGCCGCGGCAGATCCTGCTTTCCGGTGTCGCCTACGACATCGCGCATCGCGCGCAGGGCGAACTCGGCGAGAAACTTCAAACCGTGCGCTGGCGCACCCATGGCCGCTACCGCTTCAAGGGCGTGCCGGATCTGGTGCCGGTGTTCGAAGTCGGCGACGAGGATATCGCGCCGCTCAAACCGCCGTCGTGGTCCGGCAAGGCATACCGCGAGATGCCATTCTGGCGCCGCCCGGTCGCGATCGGCGTCGAACTGGCGTTGCTCGCATTGTTGATCGCGGTGCCGATCTTCTATCTGGCCCGTCCGGAACCCGCGATCGCGTTCGCGAACCGCGACTGGGTCGTGGTCGGCGATCTCAAGAACCTGACCGGCGAGAAGGTGTTCGACGATTCGCTGCAGAGCGCGTTCCGAATCGGCCTCGAGCAGTCGCGCTATGTCAACGTGGTGCCGGATCTGCAGGTGCGCGATGCATTGAAGCGCATGCAGCGCGACCCGGCCACGACCCATGTCGACCGCGCGACCGGCGCCGAGATCGCCGAGCGCGAAGGCGCGCGGGCACTGATATTGCCGACCATCGCCGAGATCGGCGGCCATGTGCGCCTGACTGCCGAAATCGTCGATCCGCGCACCCAGACGTCGGTCTACAGCGACTCCGTGGACGGCAGCGGCAACGCCTCGGTGATGCCGTCGATGGACGCGCTGCTGGAGAAGATGCGCGCGCGGCTCGGTGAATCGCTCGCCTCGATCGGCGAGGCATCGGCGCCGCTGGCGCAGATCACCACCGGCAATCTCGATGCGCTGCGCGCGTCCGCCAAGGCGGAGGGCGCGCTCGGTGCGGGCCAGGTCAACGAGGCGATCCTGCTCTGGCAGGAAGCCTTGCGCATCGACCCGGACTTCGCGATGGCATGGGCGCGCCTGGCGACCTGCCAACTCATTTACCAGAACGATGCCAAGTCCGCGTACGCGAGCCTGCAGCGCGCGCAGGCGCTGCGCAACCGGCTCAGCACGCGCGAGCAACTTTACCTCGACGGCGTGCAGGCGCGGTTTGGCGACGCATCCAAATGGATCGACAGTTGGACCGTGGCGGCGCAGCTCTACCCGGATCTCGTTGCGGCGCAGAACAATCTAGGCTACGGCTTGCTGCTGTTCGAGCACAAGCTGGGCGATGCCGCGCAGCGTTTCACCGCAGTCGCGAATTCGCGTCATCCGTTGCGCGCGTTCGCCTGGTACAGCCTGGCCCTGATCGCGACGGAACAGGGCGACTACCGCAAGGCGGTGGCGGACGTGGCCGAGGGCCGCAAGCTCGGGACCTGGTCGCCGAAGTTCGAGGACGTGCTGCCGGATCTCGCCCAGCGCGACTATCCGGCCGTGCTGGCGCGGCTGAATTCGGCGCCGGCATCGCTGCCGCCGCCGTTGCAGGCGGAAAAGGATATCCAGCGCGCGGCAGTCGAAGTCGATCAAGGCCACGGCGATGCCGCGGACCAGGCGCTGGACCTCGCCGCGCAGGCCAGCACCCGGGTGCCGGCGGCGGCGGCCCGGATCCGACTGGCGCAGGTGGCGCTGGCGCTTTCGCGCGGCGACGCCGGAGCCCGCAAGGCGCTGGCGGAACTCGTCGCCGGCGAAAGCAAACGTGCGTCGGAAGCAGGTCTGGTGGTGGATGGCAGCGCCGCGACCCATTTGGCGCTTGCCGCAATGCTGGCGGCGCGTGCGAACGAACCGAAACTCGCGCGCAGCGCTCTCGACGCGGTACGGTCGATGGCGCTCGATCACGGGTTCTACGATCGCGCGGCGTTGTGGCGCACGGCGGATTGCGAGACGCAATTCATCAGCGCGCCGCGAGAGCGGAGCGACTGCCTGGGCAAGCTGATCGATGGCCGCGAATACACCCAGACCCATGCCGCCCTGATGCTGGCCGATCAGGCGGCGGGCGATGCGACCGCCGCGCGTGCGCAGGCGCAGTGGCTGCTCCAGCACCGCGGCCAGGCGGTCGCCGAGCTGGAAAGCCAGCGCGCGCTGATTCCCAACCTGCTGCTGCAGCGCCAGGCGCTGGCACTCACCCAGGCCCCGCAACAGGGCGCGGCTCGCGATGCCGGAAGCGCGCCGGTCAAGCCGTAGCGGGAACGGCGGCGAACGCCGCCGTCACCCGCGTGGTGTCACTTCAGCATGAAGATGAAGATGCCGACCTTCTCGAGCGGATTGCCCGGCGCCTGGTCGCGCGCCGCCGCGCATTGCGCCATCGTCGGGAGTTTGCGCGCGGCCGGCACGGCGTGCGGATCGACATCGACTGCGTAGGACTTCAGCGCAGTCACCGGATCGCCGAGCATGTGCTCGCGGAATTCCTGATCCTTCGACAGTCGGTCGAGAATCTGCTTGACCGTATCCGGTGCAACGTGACCTCTGATCATTGCGTCATACTCCCGAAGATTGTCGTGCCATTGGCGAAGGCGATGCGCGCGGACGCGGCACATCGCCAACGGTGATGCCGCGCATCGCGCGGCCGGGTCGTGTCAGCAGCGAATGCCCGCCGAAGCGCGGGCGGGGAATATCGAGCCCGCTCTGCCGCTGGTCGACCCGCCATGATCCTGACGTGTTTCATGCAACTTGAGAAGATGGGAGACGCTTTTTCATGCCGGAAGCCGACGTTGTATTGCGCCGTTGTGCAATTGTGCATATCGAACCGGAGGAAACCCTGGTGTTCGATCCGATCCGCCTGCTGGGCGGCGACGATGGCCTGGTTCCGCAGGTCGAATGGCGGGCGCTGGCGCCGCATCTGCCGGGTGCGGTCAGCCTGGACGAGGCGGAGCTTCACGCGCTGCACGAGGTCAGTGCGCTGGCGTGGAAACCGCGCGCAGCAGTCGAGGCGGCGATCGGCGCAGATCGAACCGCGTCGCTGCTGGCCAAGGGTCTCTTGTTGTGCCGTGGCGGTGGCGATCCGGCCGCGCTGCTGCGCGATGAGGCCGTGCGCGACACGCATTGGCATCCGGGCGCCGCGGTCGCACACGCGTTTTCGCGCTGGAGCGACAACGACGCCGACGCGGCGCGGCGTGAGGCGCGGCCCGACGCCGTGCAGGAGATGGTCGACCGTTTCGGCAGCCCGCCGCCGCACTTTCATCGACGCGCGGACGCCGCATGCCGTGTCAGGCTGCCGCCGGCCGCACGCACCGGCATCGACGACCTGCTGGCACGCCGCGCGACATGCCGGAATTTCGATCCGCTGCACGCGCTGCCGGCCGCGACCCTGAGCGCGATGCTCAAGCGCGTGTTCGGTGTGCACGGTGTGGAGGAACTCGCGCCCGGTGCGGTGGCCGTCAAGAAGAATCATCCGTCCGGCGGCGCCCTGCATCCGGTGGAAGCGTATCTGATCGTGCAGCGTGCGGAGGGGCTGGTCACCGGTCTGTACCACTACAACGTCGAGGCGCATGCGCTCGATCTGCTGCGTGAACTGGACCCGGCCGAGGCGCGCGCGCTGGCCGCCACCGCCGTCGCGCGCCAGGAATTCTTCGCCGACGCAGCGGTCATGGTGGTCATGGCGGCGCGCTTCGCGCGCTCGTTCTGGAAGTACCGGGCGCATCCGAAGATCTATCGCGCGATCCTGCTCGAAGCCGGCCACATCTCGCAGAACATCTATCTGTCGGCAACGGAGTTCGGCCTGGGCGCTTTCATCACCGCCGCGATCAACGAGGTCGAGATCGAACACGCGCTCGGCCTGAACCCGATGCAGGAAGGACCGCTCGCCATTTGCGGTTTCGGGCCGCGGGCGGCGCGCATGACGACGGTCGAGTTCGATCCGCTTTGCGCGGTCTGGGACGAAGCCGGGCAGCGTCGCTGATCGGCGCGAACCTGCGCTGGCTCGGATTGCCGGCAGCGGTCCGGGCGCGAGGCTCTGCGACGTCCGGTTTCGCTTTGCCGCGCATCGACGCAGTGTTCCGGGACGAACGCGGTGCGCAGCGCGCTCAATCCCTCGCGAACAGCTTCGCGATGCCGCTCGCGAATCGGGCCGGGCGCGCCAGGGCACTGCCGAGCCGCTGCAGTTTCAGGCCGACCTTGGCGACGCCGTCGTCGGACAGTTCGCGCGCGACCAGTGTGACCGAACCGAGGCGCACCCGATCGCCGACCTCGATCGTGTGCTCGAACCTGCGTGCGAAATGTTCGGCGAGGGTAAGCGGTGCGTCCCTGGCACGCACGTTGAGGCCATAGAACTCGGCGATGTCGGCGAGGCGCACGTCCGCGTCGAAGCTGAACTCGCCGAAGATCTCGCGCTCGGCGTCGCGCGCCTCCTCGACCGGTGCGAACAACCAGTCGAGGCGGTATACGCGGCCCGGCGGCGCGAGCAGGTACGCGTAGTCGCCGGCGATCAGGGTGGCGTCCTGCTCGGGCATGCGGATCTCGCCGCTGCGCACGATCATGGTCAGGCGTGCCCAGCCCGGGACCGCGGCGCCGCCGAGGATCGATGCGTCGGGCGCGACCGGATAGCCGACCAGTTCGCGTTCGAGCGAGCCCGGCAGATCCAGTTCGACGCGGCGGATCGCGCGTTCGCGGCGCGGCAGCGCGACATCGAGCAGGCGCGCGGCGAGGCCGAGCGTCCAGCCCTGCACCAGCAGCGACGCGAGCACGACGATGAACGCGACGTTGAAGATCAGTGCCGCATCCGGCAGGCGCATCAGCATCGGGATCGAAGCGAGGAAGATGCCGACCGCGCCACGCAGTCCGACCCAGGCAATGAAGCCGATCTCGCGCTTGCCGTAGCGGAACGGAATCAGGCATAGCGCAACTGCGACGGGACGGCCGACCAGCATCAGGAATGCGGCGACGCCGAGCGCGGGCCACAACAGCTTGATGATCTGGTGCGGCGCGGCGAGCAGGCCGAGCACGAGGAACATCACGATCTGGCACAACCAGGTGCCGGCATCGAGTACCGACAACAGGTTCACGAAACCCGGCACTTGGCGGTTGCCGACGATAACACCAGCCACATAGACGGCCAGGAACGCGCTGCCGTGAACGACGCCGGTGCTGCCGAACACGAACAATGCGCCGGCGACCATGAACAGCGCGGCCAGCCCGCCCGGCAGCGGCAGCCGGCGCAGCGCGGCGGCGATCGCGAAGCCGCCGGCTGTGCCGGCGAGGGTGCCTATGCCGAATTGCATGCCGAGCTCGATCGCGAATCCGATCGGCGCAATGCCTTGCGGCGTGACCAGAAATTGCGCGAGCAAGGTGGTCAGCAGCACCGCGACCGGATCGTTCGCGCTGGATTCGATCTCGAGCGTCGCGCCGACCCGCGAGCGCAATTGCAATCCGCGTGCGCGCAGCAGGAAGAACACCGCGGCGGCGTCGGTCGAGGCGACCACGGTGCCCAGCAACAGCGCCGGCACCGGCGGCAGCGCGAACAGCCAGCCCACCGCGAGGCCGGTCAGCGCGGCGGTGACGACGACCCCGATTGTCGCCAGCAGCACGGTTGGTACGAGCACACCGCGAAAACTCTCGCGACGTGTGCGCAGGCCGCCGTCGAACAGGATGATCGCGAGCGCGAACGAACCGATCCGATAGGTTGCCTCGTAGTCGTCGAAGTGGATACCACCGGGGCCATCGACCCCGGCGAGCATGCCGAGCACCAGGAACACCAGCAGCAGGGGTGCGCCGAAGCGGCGCGCGATCAGGCTGGAGCCGATGCCGGCGAGCACCAGCGCCGCCGCGACGGCGAGCAGGACGTAGGTGGTGTAGATCGCATTCATCGCTTGGCTCCGGCGTCGATCATAGCCGGAGGCGCGGAGTTGGACCTGAGACGTGAGGCGAAAGGCAGGAGGTGGAGCAGTCAGCGGCCGCAGCATCGATGCCGCGCTTGGCCTGCTCGCCATTCGCGTCTCACGTCCGACGCCTCACATCTCGAACCGCCGATACTGGATCGCCTCGGACAGATGTGCTGCGTCGATGGATGCGCTGCCGGCGAGGTCGGCAATCGTGCGCGCGACGCGCAGCACGCGATGGTACGCGCGCGCGGACAGGCCGAGCCGCTCGACCGCGCGATCGAGCAGCGCATGCAGGCGGGCGTCGAGCATGCAGTCGCGCTCGACCTCGCGGTTGCCGAGCCACGCATTCGGCTTGCCGGCGCGAGCGAGCTGGCGCGAACGCGCTGCGGCGACACGGATGCGCACGGTTGCACTGTCCTCGCCGCCCGCCGCATCGCGCAGGTCGGCGTGCGGCACGCGCGGCATCTCGAGCTTGAGATCGATGCGGTCGAGCAACGGCCCGGACAAGCGCGCGCGGTAGCGCGCGATCGCATCCGGCGTGCAACGACAGCGACCGGACGGATCGCCGGCGTAGCCGCATGGGCACGGGTTCATCGTCGCGACGAGCTGGAAGCGCGCCGGGAATTCGGCCTGGCGCGCCGCGCGCGAGATCGCGATGCGCCCGGATTCCATCGGCTCGCGCAGCACTTCGAGCACGCGCCGGTCGAACTCGGGCAGTTCGTCGAGGAATAGCACGCCGTGGTGCGCGAGCGAGATCTCGCCGGGCCGTGGCAGCGAGCCGCCGCCGACCAGCGCGACCGCCGACGCGGTGTGATGGGGGCTGCGAAAAGCGCGCATTTTCCACAATGCTACATCGCATTCGTGGCCGGCGACCGAGCGCACCGCGGCGAGTTCGAGCGCCTCGTGTTCCTCGAGCGGCGGCAGGATGCCGGGCAGGCGGCTCGCGAGCATGGTCTTGCCGGTACCGGGGGGACCGACCAGCAGCAGATTGTGCGAACCGGCCGCAGCAACCTCGAGCGCACGCCGTGCCTGCTGCTGTCCGCGCACGTCGCACAGATCCGGCGCCTGCGCGTTCGGCTCGGCGCCCACGCGCGGGCTCGCGGTCGCGGTCGCAAGGTCGCAGCGTCCGGCCAGATGTGCGCACACCTCGAGCAGCGAACCGGCGACGCGCACATCGGCGCCGCCGACCAGCGCGGCCTCGGCGCCGTTGCCGCGGGGCACGACAATGCAACGATCGAGGCGCGTCGCATGCAGTACGGCCGGCAGCACGCCGCGCACCGCGCGCAACTCGCCGGACAACGCGAGTTCGCCGATGAACTCGTAGTGTTCCAGTGCATCGCGCGGGATGCCACCATTCGCGGCGAGAATGCCGAGTGCGATCGGCAGATCGAAGCGCCCGCCGTCCTTGGGCAGATCGGCTGGCGCGAGATTCACGGTGATCCTGCGCTGCGGATAGTCGAGTTGCGCGTTGAGGATCGCCGCGCGCACACGATCGCGCGCTTCCTTCACTGCGGTCTCCGGCAGGCCGACGATCGATGTGCCCGGCAATCCGCCGGACAGATGCACTTCGCAGGCGACCTGCGGTGCGGCGATGCCATCCTGGGCCCGGCTGTAGACGACGGCGAGGCTCATGCGCGGGCGTGCCAACGCGGCGGCATCTGCGCGAGCCTTGTCGAAACCCGGGTCAAGCGGATCGAGACTTCGGGAAAATAGCCCGCTGCCCCCGCCTTGGGGTGAGCTGCGCAAGGCAGCAGGCTTCCCGGGAAACTGGTGGCTGAAGTCGGGCGCATCGGTCGCGATCCTTGCGTGGGCGGCCCCGCTCCGTTCGTGCCGCGTTTCGCAGCGCGCGTTGCCTCTGCAACGACTAGTGCTTCGGGGGCATCGCGCCGCCGCCGAGCAGGCGCTCCAGCGCGAATACCTGCTGCTCGAGCTCCTCGATCTTCTCGCGCGTGCGCAGCAGCACGCAGCGCTGCACGTCGAATTCCTCGCGAGTCACCAGGTCCAGGCCGCGCAGGCCGGATTGCAGCGCGCTGCGAAAGGTCGAGGTCAGGTCGTCGCGGGCCTGGACGACCCCGGGCGGGACCAGCGCGGCCAGCCGCTGCGCGAGTTCGTCGATTGCATGCACGTTGATCATGGATTCACCCCGATAGGTTG
Organism: Lysobacterales bacterium; assembly: GCA_044445505.1. Lineage (GTDB taxonomy): Bacteria > Pseudomonadota > Gammaproteobacteria > Xanthomonadales > Rhodanobacteraceae > Dokdonella_A. The sequence goes on along the minus strand of JBIODY010000036.1, from coordinate 663 downwards.
CCGGTGGAAGAAGCGTGCCGTCGATGCCGGGTCCGCGCGACCTGTGCCGGTCGGTCGCGGCTGCATTCCATGGGGTCGGCCGGCGACGAGCGCAATGCGTTCGCCACCGGCCGGGCTTCCCTGCGGCATCGTTCCATCGACACATCCTCCCCGCACTTCCAGTCTAGCCGGCGCGCGGACCGATACCAGTCGCCGGATTCGGAAAGCGTTGTAGGAAATTTCCGACGCGGGGCACGTCCGGCTTGCGGCGGGTGATCCGGTATAGTCGGACCACACGCGCGTTTGCGAGGAGACAGGCATGCAGATGGTCATGGCGATCATCAAGCCGTTCAAGCTCGACGATGTCCGCGAAGCGCTCGCCGAGGTCGGCGTGCAGGGCGTCACGGTCACCGAGGTCAAGGGCTTCGGACGCCAGAAGGGCCACACCGAGCTCTATCGCGGCGCCGAATACGTGGTTGACTTCCTGCCCAAGATCAAGCTCGAGGTTGCGGTCGCGGACGATCAGCTCGAGCGTGTCGTCGAGGCGATCGCGGGTACCGCGAATACCGGCAAGATCGGCGACGGCAAGATCTTCGTCTGGCAGCTCGATCGCGTCATGCGCATCCGCACCGGCGAACTCGATGCCGATGCGCTGTGAGAACGTCCTGAAGAAATGCGGTAGGG
>JBIODY010000035.1:0-12217 GCA_044445505.1 Lysobacterales bacterium | reverse complement strand
TGCCGAGGTGATCGCAGCGAGTTTCGGCAGCGGCACGGGATCGCGCAGCAATGCGCGCAGATGCACCGGCGTGGTCACCAGCACCCGCGGCTCGGGCACCTCGGCGAGCGCCGCGGCAACATCGGCAGGGAACAGCGGGCGGCCGCTGTGCACCGCGAAGGGGCCGAGCAACGGCAACAGGATCGACAGCTCGATGCCGTACATGTGCTGTGGCGGCACCGTCGCGACGATATGCGCGCTGTGGCCGGCGGCCATTCCCAACGTCGCGCGCAGCGCGGCAACATTCTGCGCGGTACTGGCGCGGAACGACGCCCAGGTTTTCGGGTTGGGTTTCGGTAGGCCGGTGCTGCCCGAGGTGAATCCGATCGCGGCGATGTGATCGGCGGTGATGGTCGGCCTGCCAATGCAGGCGTCACGAGTGCCGCACGGTCCGATCCGCACGAAACCGCGCGGCGTCGGCGCCGGCGCGGTTTCGCCGAGGGTATAGGCGCCCGGATAAGCGGCCAGCGCCTCGTCGACCGCCTGCGGCGCGCGCGACGGCGGCAGCAGGTTGGTCTGGCCGCGGCTAATCACCGCACAGAATGCGACCAGGAACCCGTAGCGGTCCTCGCACAGGTTGATCGCGGCGCGCGCGGTGGGCAAAGCCGCGGCGACGCCGGCGACATCGGCCATGAATTCGTCGACGCCGACCGCGCGGCTGCCGTGCCATGCCAGCACGCGCCCCGTTTCGGCAAGATCTACCAGCGCCAATGCATGGGCATCGCGCGCCAGGCCTTCCGGTACAGCAGCCATGTTCCCTCCCCAGGGTGGTTGGCAAGACCGGGCATCCTGCCGCGGTTTACTCGCCGCATCCTGCGGCTCGGCCTTCGGCCCGGGCTGCGCTGTTCGCACCCGCTCCCGGCGGGTTTTCCAAGCCGCTCGCACTAGGAACGCAAGGTCCCCCCGCTGATAGCGTCGCGGATCGGCGTCGGTTGCTCAAGTCCCCCGGTCGTGCCGTTCAGGATCGCGTCGATTTCCGCGCCGAACGTCGCGCGCACCGCGTCGGCCGTGCGTGCCGGCAGTTCTCCGTGGCGGTTCGCGCTGGTCGACACCAGTGCCCCGCCGAATGCGCGGCAGAGCGCAGCAGCCGGCGCATGCGCGGTCACGCGCAGGGCGATGCCGGCGTGCGCGCCGGCGATCCACGCCGGCACGCCGGGGGCGCGCGGAAAAATCCAGGTATGCGGACCGGGCCAGCTCGCCTGCGCCCGCGCGAGCGAACCGGGTGGCGTCGCGGCCAGATCGATATACGGCGCAAGCTGGTCGAAGGCGGCCGCGATCAGCAGCACGCCCTGGCTCGGCGATCGCTGCTTGAGCGCGAACAGGCGCGTGAACGCGCGCTCATGGTGCGGATCGCAGCCCAGACCCCAGACCGCTTCGGTCGGATAGGCGACCACGCCGCCGGCATGCAGCGCAGCGACGGCGGTGGCCAGGTTCTGGTCGGCGCCGGTAGTCATCGACAACGCCCCTCGACACGGATCGAGTGTTTTGGATTCCTGCCCATCCGTTTCGATGCGCGGAATCCGGGTCAAACCGTTTCCCGGGTCACGGCGGCCGGACGCTTCTTCGCGGCGGTCTTCTTCACTGCCTTGGCCGGCGTTTTCTTCGTCGCCTTGTTTGCGGGAGCCTTCTTCGCAGCCACTTTTTTCGCCGCGGCTTTTTCGACCGGCCTGGCCGCTTTGGCGGTCTTCACCGCCTTGCCCTTGCCGAAGCGCCCCCCGCCGCGCTTGGGTCGGAACGGTGCGGCCGCGATCAGCGCGGCGCATTCGGCCTCGGTCAGATCCGCCGGTTCCTTGTCCTTGGGAATCTTGGCGTTCTTGTCGCCGTCGGTGATGTACGGGCCATAGCGGCCGTTCAGTACCTGGATGCCGTTGCCGCAGTCCTTGATGAGGCGGTTCGCGAGTGCCTCGGCTTTCTCGCGCATCAGTTGCAGCGCGCGTTCCAGTTCGATCGTGTACGGGTCGTCCTCCGGCTTCAGCGACGCATAGTTCGAACCATGCTTGACGAACGGCCCGAAGCGGCCGACGCCGACCGTGATGTCCTCGCCATCGTCGCCCTTGCCGAGAGTGCGCGGCAACTTGAACAGCTCCAGCGCATCCTCGAGCGTGATCGTGTGCATGCTCTGGCCGGCGCGCAGGCTCGCGAATTTCGGCTTGTCCTCGTCGTCCTTGGTACCGATCTGCGCGAACGGACCGTAGCGGCCGAGGCGCACCTGCACCGGCTTGCCGGATTTCGGATCGGTCCCGAGTTCGCGCGCGCCGCTCGCCTCGGAACGGTCGACGGTTTCGGTCTTGTCGTCGACCTGGGCCTTGAACGGCTTCCAGAATTTCTCCAGCAGCGGTATCCAGTCTTCCTCGCCGCGGCTGACCGCGTCGAGCTCGTCCTCGAGTTTGGCGGTGAAGTCGTAGTCGACGTACTTCGTGAAATGCCCGGACAGGAACTTCGCGACCGCACGGCCGACGTCGGTCGGCCTGAAGCGGCGTGCGTCGAGGGTCACGTATTCGCGATTCAGCAGCACCTGGATGATGCTGGCATACGTCGACGGGCGGCCGATGCCGTATTCCTCGAGCGTCTTGACCAGGCTCGCTTCGGAATAGCGCGGCGGCGGCTCGGTGAAATGCTGGTCGGCGGTGATCGCGGCCAGCGGCACCGCTTCGCCGATCGTCATCTTCGGCAGTTTCCTGCCCTCATCCTCGTCCTCGGCGTTCTTCGCATCGCGGCCCTCCTCGTAGTCCGCGAGGAAGCCCGGATCGACGATGGTCGTGCCGCTGGCGCGGAACATCGAGTCGCCGCCGGCGTCGAGGTCGACGCTGACCGTGTTCAGGGTCGCATGTTGCATCTGGCTGGCCAGCGCGCGCTTCCAGATCAGGTCGTAGAGCTTGCGTTGTTCGTCATTGAGGAAATGCGCGATGTCCTTCGGCCGGTGCAGCGCCGAGGTGGGGCGGATCGCCTCATGCGCCTCCTGCGCGTTCTTCGATTTGTTGCGATAGAAATGCGGCGCTTCCGGCAGCGCGCGCGGACCGTAGTCGCGCTGGATCACCTCGCGCAACTCATGAATCGCGTCCATCGACAGCGATACCGCGTCGGTACGCATATACGTGATGAGTCCGACCACGCCTTCGTCGCCGAGTGCGACGCCCTCGTACAGGCCTTGCGCGATCTTCATCGTGCGGCTGGTGGTGAAGCCGAGCTTGCGCGCGGCTTCCTGCTGCAGCGTGGACGTGGTGAACGGCGGCGAGGGCCGGCGCTTGCGCTCCTTCGACTCGATGTTCGCGACGACCAGCCGGCCCTGGGCGGATTTCTCCAGCGCATGGCGCGCCGCGTTCGCATCCGTTGCGTTGGTCAGGTCGAACTGCTCGAACTTCTTGCCGCGCAGTTTCAGCAGGCGCGCCTTGAATGCCATGTCCGGTTGCGCGCAATCGGCCTCGATGGTCCAGTATTCGCGCGCCCGGAACGCTTCGATTTCTTCCTCGCGTTCGGCGATCATGCGCAGCGCCGGCGACTGCACGCGGCCGGCGGAAAGTCCGCGCTGCACCTTGCGCCACAGCACAGGTGACAGGTTGAAACCGACCAGGTAATCGAGCGCGCGGCGCGCCTGCTGCGCATTGACCAGGTCCATCGACAAGGCGCGTGGATTCGCGACTGCTTCCTTGATCGCTTTCGGGGTGATCTCGGAAAACACCACGCGATGCAGCGAGCGGCCTTCGAGCAGGCCGCGTTGTTTCAGGATCTCGGCGATGTGCCAGGAGATCGCCTCGCCTTCGCGGTCAAGGTCGGTCGCCAGGTACAGGGAGTCGGCTTGCTTGGCGGCCTTGGCGATCGCGTCGACATGCTTGGCGTTGCGTTCGATGATCTCGTAGTTCATCGCGAAGCCGCGATCGGTCGCGACCGCGCCTTCCTTCGGCACCAGATCGCGCACGTGGCCGTAGGACGCCAGTACGTGGAAGTCCTTGCCGAGGTATTTGTTGATCGTCTTCGCCTTGGCCGGCGATTCGACGATCAGGAGGTTCTTTGCCATTGCGATCCTTGGCCGGTCGGCAGCCGCTCGGTGTTCGAGGTTGCAAAACCGGGCATCCTGCCGCGGTTTGCAAACAAACGGTCGCGGCAAAGCCGCGCCACCTTTGTCGCGACAATCGCTCGGGCGCTTGTCGCGGCGGCACATCCATGTGCCGAAACCGCACCGCTTTTGGAGGCGCGGACATCGCGCTCTTTTCTAGTGGAAACACGCCGCGAGGCGGGCTGTCAAGCGAAATGCGTTTCGTCCAGACCCGCTGCGAGGTCGCCTGTGAATGGGGCCGCGCTTTCCCAACTCAAGGTTTTTGCTGGATTTTTCCCGAAGCAGCAGGGTCAGGCGACGACGCGCCGGGCATAGCCGCCACCGGCCGCGGCGATGACCTCGCCTTCGAGTTCGAGCATCAGCAACATCGAGGACAACGCCGCCACTGCCAGGCCGCTGCGCGCGGCCAGCTGGTCGATGCCGAGCGTCTCATGGCCGAGAGCCGCGAACAGTGCCGCATAGTCGGGATCGTCCGGACGCGCCGGGGTTGGGCGCATGCGCGGAACCGGCGCGCGCGGCGCTTCGGCCGCGACTGGCGCGGGCGCTTCAAGGCGTTCGCGCAACGACACGCCGAGGCGCTGCGCGAGCGGCGCAAGTTCGACGATGATCTCCTCGGCGGTCTCGACAAGGGTTGCGCCCTGGCGGATCAGCGCATGACAGCCGCGGGCGAGTGGATTGTGGATCGAACCCGGAATCGCGAACACGTCGCGCCCGCTGTCGGTCGCATGGCGCGCCGTGATCAGCGAGCCGGAGCGCACGCCGGCCTCGACGACCAGGGTGCCCAGGCTCAGGCCGGCGATGATGCGGTTGCGCCGCGGGAAATGGCCCGGATGCCCCGGCGTGCCGGGTGGAAGTTCGCTGACCAGCGCGCCGTGGACGGCGATCCGCGCCGCAAGTTCGCGATGCCTGGGCGGATAGACGACATCCGGGCCGGTGCCAAGCACCGCGATCGTCGCCGCACCGGCGTCGAGCGCGCCCGCATGCGCGGCGCCGTCGATGCCCTCGGCGAGGCCGCTGGTGATCGCGAAGCCGGCCACGGCGAGTGCGCGCGCGAACGCGGTCGCATTCGCGCAGCCTGCCTGGCTCGCGTTGCGGCTGCCGACGATCGCGATCTGCGGCTGCCACAGCGTGCTCGCGTCGCCGGCTACGAACAACGCCGCAGGTGCCGAGGGAATGTCGTTCAGCAGGGTCGGGAAATCCGCCGACTCGAAGGTCAGCAGCGCATGCCCCGGCGCGCTCAGCCAGAGCAGATCGGCATCGACCAGGGCCCGGTCCCACGCGCGCAGCCAGTCGCGGCCGGGTGGGTCCGCGGCGCGGTCGCCGAAGTCTCCCGCGCCGGCCGCGGCCAGCGCAGTCCGTGCGTCGCCATGCCGGATCAGCAGTGCGCGCAGGTGCGCCGGACCGAGGCCTGGCGTGCGCAACAGGATCAGCCACGCTTCGAGCGTGGCACGGTTCGCGTCGACATCCATGCGCGAAGTCTAGCCGGCCGCACAAACGAACACGGCGCGATGTTGACATCGCGCCGTGTAGGAATTCGCCGCTGGCGAACGGTTACGGAGTCTTGTCCGGATCGTGCAGGAAATCGCCGACATGCACCGGCTTGACCGCATCCATCACCAGACCATAGCTGACCCGCTGGAAGGTGCGGAAGATCATCACATGGCCGATGAATTCCGGCGGCAGGGTCACGCTCGCATCGCCCGGATGGAAGAACTTGCGCACGCTGCCTTCGGTGTAATCGGTCTGGTCGACGACGTCTTCTCCCGGGTGGTAGATGCTGAACGTCGTGCCATTGTCGACTCCGTCCTCGGTGCCGCGCGACAGCGCCACTACCTGGCGCGGGCCGACCGCGTTCAGCGCGTCGGAGAACGCGAGGATGCGCATGTTGTCCGGCGCCTTGGCTGGGCCATGCGGCACGTATTGGTCGTCATACGGCTGATCGAGAATCGGCAGCACGTAGTCGCCCGGGCGCACCTCGAAATCGGAGTAGGTGACCAGCGCGGACGAAACGTCGGCGCTGCGGGTCACTTCGACGACGCCGAAGTCGAGCATTTCGTAGCCGAGGAAACGCACGTTGCCATGCAGGGTGAATTCATTGGGCCCGTGACGCCACAGCATGCCCGGACGGCCGTCGCGCACATCCGTCTCCTGGCGATGGACCTCGCGCGGCGCATGTTCGTCGACCGGCGGCATGTCGTAGTAACGGCCCATCGGGCGCACCAGGGCGAGACGCTGGCCGGGTTGCGCATCCAGGCCGCGGATATAGATCAGCTGACCGGCGGTGCCGCGCAGCTGGTTTTCCTCGATGCCGACCACGTGCGGCGCGTTCTTGTACTCGTCCTCGCCGACGATGCGGGTGTTCTTCAGCCAGCTCTTGAGGGCCGACAGCGGAATCGGCGGGATCGCATCCTCGAGCGAGGATTCGCGCGCATGCGGACCGATCGAACCGTCGCCATGGCCGAGGTGGCGGCCGTTGATCACGAGCTCGTCGCCCGGATAGATCAGGTGCGGATTCCTGACCTGCGGGTTGTCCTGCCAGATTTCCGGCCAGTACCACGGCTTCTTCAGGAAGCGCGCGGAGATATCCCACAGCGTATCGCCCTTCTTGACGATGTAGCGGTCCGGATGATGGTCGGCCCACTCGACCGTCGCGGCATACACGGTAAGGGCGAACAGCAGTCCAGCCGAAACCGAAAGCAGTTTTTTAAGCATGTCTGCCAATCCCCCGATCCCCAAGCGATTTTCCCGAGTGTAATGCAAAAACGCGGGCGTAGAAAACGAACTGCGTCGCAGCTGGCGACGCGGGACACCAGCCTGCTGCCCGGGTACCTGCATGCGCCGCGGGCACTCCAGGGCCGCGAGGTGTCGTCAATAACCGCGCTGGCTGTCGACAGCCAGCGCCGCTATGTGACGCACGGCTCATTTCCATGCACCGGAATTCTCCGATCGCAGGCGCGACCGGCACCGGGGTTCGGCATGCAGAGCCGGATTGAGCGCGCGCTCGCCGCAATGGCGGCGCATACGGCCGGCGGCGCGGAGCCTGCCCGCATCGCGTCCACCCATGCAGGCCGCTAGAATAGGCGGCCATCTGTTCCCGGAACCACGCCGCGGCCCCACATCCGGGACGGGCGGTGACGTCATGGCCAAACTCGACATCCTTGAATTTCCCGATCCGCGTCTGCGCACCCTCGCGCAACCGGTCACCGTGTTCGACGCCGCGCTGAAGCGCCTCGTCGCCGACATGTTCGAGACCATGTATGCGGCGCCCGGCGTCGGCCTCGCCGCGAGCCAGGTCGATGTGCACAAGCAGCTGCTGATCGCCGACATGTCGGAGAACAGCGATCAACCGCTGGTGCTGATCAATCCGCGCATCCTCGAAAAGGACGGTCATCAGATCTTCCAGGAAGGCTGCCTCTCGTTCCCCGGCATCTACGCCGATGTCGGGCGCGCGTTGCACATCAAGGTTGCCGCGCAGGATGTCGAGGGCAGGGAGTTCATGCTCGACGTCGAAGGCCCGCTCGCCGTCTGCGTGCAGCACGAGATGGATCACCTGGTCGGCAAGCTGTTCGTCGATCACCTGTCGGCGTTGAAGCGCACGCTGCTGCTGAAACGCCTCGAGAAGAAGCGCCGGCAAAGTGCTTGAGCCCTCAGCTCTTGGTGGGAGCCGCTTCAGCCGCGATGCTTGTGAGCCGCTCCCACGAATATAGTGTGTCGCCCGTCCGCCCCGGATCGCCATGACCCAACCCTTGCGCCTGGTGTTCGCAGGAACCCCGCAATTCGCCGTGCCTTCGCTCGAGGCCTGCCTCGCCAGCGGTGCGAACGTCGTTGCGGTCTACACGCAGCCGGACCGGCCGGCCGGGCGTGGCCGCAAGCTTGGCCCGAGTCCGGTCAAGGAAGCGGCGCGCGCGGCCGGGGTGCGGGTTGAACAGCCCGAGAGCCTGCGCGACCCCGCCGCGCGCGAGCGCCTGCGCGCCTGCGCGCCGGACCTGATGATCGTCGTCGCCTACGGCCTGATCCTGCCCAAGGCCGTGCTCGCGATTCCACGGCTCGGCTGCTGGAACGTGCACGCGTCCCTGCTGCCGCGCTGGCGCGGCGCGGCGCCGATCCAGCGTGCGATCCTCGCCGGCGACGCCGAAACCGGCATCGGCCTGATGCAGATGGAAGCCGGTCTCGACACCGGCCCAGTGCTGCTCGAAGCGCGCACGCTGATCGCGGCAGACGACACCGGCGGCACCTTGCACGACCGCCTCGCCAAGCTCGGTGCGCAGACGCTCGCCGAAGGCCTCGCGCGTGCGCTGCGCGGCGAAGCGCTGGTCGCACGGCCGCAGGCGGCCGAGGGCATCCTCTACGCGCACAAGCTCGACAAGGCCGAGGCGAAACTCGACTGGACCGATGCCGCGGACGCACTTGCGCGCAAGGTGCGCGCGTTCGATCCGTGGCCGGTCGCGGAAGGCCTGATCGATGGCGAGCGCATGCGCATCTGGTCGGCCGAGCCGATTGCCGCGTCCGTCGTCGACGCGCCTGGCAGCGTGCATGCGACGCATCGCGACGCGATCGATGTCGCGACCGGCGATGGCCTGCTGCGTATCCGCGAACTGCAACGCGAAGGCGGCCGCCGCATCGCGGTGCGCGACTGGCTCAATGCGCGCCGCGATCGCGGAGCGCGCGTTGAATAACCGGCCGCGCACGCCGCCGCGCGTCGCTGCAGCGCTGCTGCCACAGGCGCCCGGCGCGGCCTTGCGCGCCGAGGCGGCACGCGCATTGTCGCGCATCGTCCACGACGGCGTGTCGCTGCGCAATGCGCTTGCCGACGCGAACCCGCGCATTGCCGATCCGCGCGACCGTGCTTTGCTGGCCGCTTCGCTGTTCGCGGCCTCGCGCTGGTGGCTGCGCTTCGCCCCGGCGCTGGACGCACTGACCGACACGCCGCTGCCACCGAAGGCGCGCACGGTGCGTGCGCTGCTGGTGATCGGCCTGGTCCAACTCGCGGTACTCGGGCTCGCCGAATACGCGGTCGTCGGTTCCAGCGTCGATGCGGTGCGCACGCTCGGGCAGCCGCAGTACGCGGGCCTCGTCAATGCGGTGTTGCGGCGTTTCCTGCGCGAGCGCGCGACGCTCGAGGCGCGACTCGACGGCGAACCGGTCACGCGGCATGCGCATCCTCGCTGGTTGATCGATGCGATCCAGCTCGACTGGCCGGAGCACGCCGCGGCGATCCTCGCCGCGAACAATCGCGAGGCGGCGTTGACCTTGCGCGTGAACCGCCGTCGCGGCAGCCGCGAAGACCTGCTTGCCAAGCTGCGCGCGGCCGGCATCGAAGCCGACGTCCATCCCGATCTCTCCGATGCGATCATGCTCGCCCAGAGCACCGACGTGACGCGCCTGCCCGGCTATGCGGATGGCGCGTTCTCGGTGCAGGACGGCGCGGCGCAGCGCGTCGCCGATCTGCTCGACCTGCATGACGGCGCACGCGTGCTCGATGCCTGCGCGGCGCCGGGTGGCAAGGCCGCGCACCTGCTCGAACGTGCGCGCGTGGACCTCGTCGCGCTCGACAGCGATCCGGCACGCCTGCCGCGCGTGCACGAGAATCTCGCCAGGCTCGGGCTGGGCGCAGTCGTGCTTGCCGGTGACGCGACGCAACCAGCGGCGTGGTGGGATGGCCAGCCGTTCGCGCGCATCCTGATCGATGCGCCGTGCTCGGCGACCGGCATCGTACGTCGCCAGCCCGACATCAAGCTGCACCGGCGTGGCGCCGACATCGCGCCGCTGGCCGCGATGCAAGGCAAGCTGCTGCGCGGAGTGTGGCCGCTGCTCGCGCCCGGCGGCCGTCTCGTCTACGCGACCTGCTCGCTGCTGCGCGCCGAGAACGAGGCGGTGCTCGCCGGATTCCTCGCCGCTTGCGATGATGCACGCGCGGTGCCGGTGCCGGTCCGCTTCGGTCACGCCGTTGGCATCGGTCGCCAGAACCTGCCGGGCGAGAACGGCATGGACGGTTTCTACTACGCAATGCTCGAGAAGATCGCCAGGAACGTCTGAGCGCGAATCCGCTGATCTGCAGGAGCGGCTTCAGCCGCGATGCTCCAAGCCCTCCCCTTCAGGGGAAGGATTGGGTGGGGGTGGTGTTCGGCACCACACCGCACGAGTATCGCGGCTGATGCCGCTCTCACCAAGACATGGGCGGTAGGATTCGCGGACCCTGCGGAGTGGGAATCGAACATCAAGATGCGTCGCCCAGACCCCTATCCACTCCTCCTGTGCGTGCTGCTCGCCGGCTGCGGTGCGCTGATGCAGCAGGTGCCGGGCAGCCTCGTGGTGCGCGGTGCGCGCATCAGCGCCAACGCCGGCAGCGTACTGCTCGAACTCGGCCTTGATTGCCGCCTCAGCGGCCCGATGCAGGACGCGCTGGATCACGGCATTCCGCTGACCGTGGTCGTCGATGTGCGCGCCGGACAGTGGCCGCACACACTGGCTAGCACGACGCGTCGCGTGGAGCTGCGCTATTTCCCGCTGTCGCGTCGCTATCAGCTGCGCGAACTCGAGGCGGACGACGTGCGCAGCTTCGCCGCGCCGGCGTATCTCATTGCGGCGCTCGGTTCGCTCCGGCTCGGTCTTCCGAGCGGGTTCGTGAACCTGCCCGCGGCGACGCAGCTGCACGTGTCCGCACATCTCGACCCGGCAGCGCTGCCGGGTCCGCTGCGTCTGCCGGCGCTGTTCGAACCCGCCTGGCGTCTCGCTGCCGCAGATAGCACATGGCCATCCGCGGCACGCTGAATTTCCTGCTGCGTCGGGCGCTGCCGGCACTCGCGGTCGCAGCGCTGCTGCTCGCTTCGCTGAAACTCGCCGAGGATGCGGCCGGCGACAGCGCGCGCTTCGCCGCACACTACCGCTGGGTACTCGGTGCGGCCGCGATCGCACTGGCGATTCTCGCGTTCGCGATCGGCCAGCGGCTATGGCGCCTGCGCGGCGACATCGCGCGCGATGCGCCCGGCGCGCGGCTCAACCGGCGCCTGCTGCGCGTACTGATCCTGCTCGCGTTGCCGCCGATCGTGGTGGTGTACGGTTTCGCGCTGCGTTTTCTCGACGCGACCGTCGACAACTGGTTCAACGTGCGGCTCGAGCAGGCGCTCGATGACGCGCTCGAACTCGGCCGTGTCGTCGTCGACGAGCATCTGCGCAGCGCCGAGGCGGCCAGTGCGCAGCTCGCGCAACGCCTTGCGACGGAACCGCCTGACGCAGTCCAGCGCACGCTCGATGATGCGATCGAGCCTCTCGGCGCGATCCAGCTCAGCGTGTTCGGCGATGATGGCCGCTCGCTCGCGACCGCGAGTTCGGATCCGCGTTATCTCGAACCGCTGCGTCCGGACAGCGCGTTGCTGATGCGCGTGCAGGGCGAGGGCCGCTATGCCGCGGCCGAACCGCTCGGCGATGCGCTCGCCCTGCGCATTGCGTTGCGGCTTGCCCCGAGCAGCGACGTGCGCGCGTTGCAGGGCCGGTTGCTGCAGGGAATTTTTCCGCTGCCGGCGCGGCTGCAGCCGTTGACGCGCGGCATCGAAAACGCGAGCTTCGATTTCCAGCGCCTGAAATTCCTGCGCGGCTCGCTGAAGCTGACCTTCGCGCTGATCCTGACCTTCGTGCTGTTCCTGTCGGTGCTGGTCGTCGTGCTCGCTGCATTCGGCGTTGCGCGGCGCCTGGTTGCGCCGATCGGCCGGCTGGCCGCGGCGACGCGCGCGGTCGGCGCCGGCCGCTACGACACGCCGTTGCCGGCGCCCAGCGACGACGAACTCGGCTTCCTCGTGCACTCGTTCGCGCAGATGACGCGCGAACTGGAGTTCGCCGGTGCGCGCGCGCAGAAGGCCGCACGCGAAACCGAGCAGCAGCGCGCCTGGCTCGAGGCGGTGCTCGAACGGCTGTCCGCCGGGGTGCTCGGCTTCGACCGCGATGGAAGGCTGCGGGTCGCGAATCGCGCCGCAGAGGCGATTCTCGGCATCGCGTTGGCGCCGCATCTGGGTCGTGCGCTCGGCGAACTCCGCCACGAGCGCGCCGACCTGGCGCCGTTCATCGACCCGCTGGCGCGACACTTGCGCGAAAACCTGCGCGAATGGCGCGAGGAGGTCGTCGTCGATG
>JBIODY010000034.1:0-12224 GCA_044445505.1 Lysobacterales bacterium | reverse complement strand
TGATCAGACCCGCTCGTGTCCGGCACAGGTCCTGACGCGGCTCCGCCTGAGCTAACCAGACCCCAGCGCACCGACCACAGGCCATCACAAAAAGCCCGATATGGATGCCGGCCTGACCCTCACCACCAACATGGCGCTCGTGTTCGCGTTGCTCGCGTTCACCGTGCTGATGCTGGTGCTTGAATGGATTCGCGCTGACCTGATCGCGCTGCTGGTGATCGTGGTGATCGGCATCACCCGGCTGCTGCCGGTCGAGCAGCTGTTCGAGGGCTTTGCCGGCAACGCGGTGATCTCGCTGATCGCGGTCATGATCATGGGTGCCGGCCTCGATCGCACCGGTGTGCTCGGCAAGGCCGCGTCTTTCATCCTGCGCATGGCCGGCGGCGTCGAGGCGCGCGTGTCGCTGCTGGTCAATGCAATGGTCGGCAGCCTGTCGGCGGTGATCCAGAGCCAGGCCCTCGCGGCACTCTTCCTGCCGGTGGTCAGTCGTATCAGCGCACGCACCGGCCTGCCGCTGAAGCGCCTGCTGCTGCCGATGGCCTGCATGATCCTGTGCGGCACCAACATTACGATGATCTCGAACTCGCCGCTGATCCTGCTCAATGACCTGATTGCCAGCGCCAACCGCAACCTGCCGCCAGGCGCGCAGACGATCCAGCCGTTCACGCTGTTCGCGATCGCACCGGTCGGCATTCCGCTGCTGTTGACCGGCCTTGCCTATTTCGCGCTGTTCAGGCGGCGCCTGCAGCCGGGCGACGAGGAGCAGCACCAGAAGGTCACGCCGGGGCGCACGGAAACCTATTTCGCCGAGACCTACGGCATCGACGGCAGCGTGCTCGAGCTGATCGTCACCGCGGACAGTCCGCTGGTCGGCATGAGCGTCGGCGAGGTGGAGCAACTGCGCGGCGCACCGCTGATCCTCGCGCTGAAAACCGGCAACGAGGCGCGCCTCGCACCGCCGACCGACCAGATGATCTGGGTCGGCAGCGTGCTCGGCGTGCTCGGCAAGCGTGAGGCGGTCAACGAATTCGCGAACACCCAGTTGTGCCAGGTGCAGTCACGGCTGCGCAACTTCGCGGATCTGTTCAATCCGACCCGCGCCGGCATTTCCGAGGCGGTGATCCCACCGAATTCGCGCTGGATCAAGCATTCGGTCGGCGAACTGCGCCTTCGCAAGACCTATGGCATCTCGGTGCTCGCGGTGAACCGCGGCGACCAGGTGTTCCGCGAGGACGTGCGCGAGGTGAGCCTGCGCGCTGGCGATACCCTGGTCCTGCACAGTTTCTGGAGCGATCTGGCCCAGACCGCGGAGTCGCACGACTTCGTCATCGTCACCGACTACCCGAAAGAGGAACATCGCCCGAGCAAGATCTGGCATGCGGTGATCTTCTTCGCGCTGGCGATGGGCCTCGGCCTGTTCACCGACATCCGGCTGTCGATCGCGATGCTGGTCGGCGCGGTCGGCATGCTGTTGACCGGCGTGCTCAACATGGACGAGGCCTACGGCGCGATCAACTGGAAGACGATCTTCACGCTGGCCTGTCTGATCCCGCTCGGCTGGGCGATGGATACGACCGGTGCCGCGGCGTGGATCGCCCAGGAAGTGCTGAAGTATCTGGGCGGGTGGCCGCAATGGGGCCTGCAGGCGGTGATCGCGGTAATCACCCTGCTCTGCGCGCAGGTCGTTTCGAACGTCGGCGCGACGGTGATGATGGTGCCGATGGCGATCAACGTCGCGCTCGCGTCCGGCGGCAATCCGGCGGTGTACGCGCTGGTGGTCGCGGTGTCGACCTCGAACGCGTTCCTGATCCCGAGCGCAAACCCGGTGATCATGATCGTGTCGGGTCCCGGCGGCTACCGCGCCGGCGATTTCCTGCGCATGGGCATTCCGCTGACCGTGCTGATGCTGATCGTGATGCTGGTATCGGTGAATCTGGTGTTCGGCCACGGTTGACGTTCAACGCCAGCGCACGACCCCGTCGACGACCTCGACCGGCAGGCTGACCAGTCCGCTGCGGCACGGGCCGCCGACACAGGCGCCACTGTCCGTTTTGAACGTCGCGCCGTGCACCGCACAGGTCAGGCGCCCATCGCGCACGAGGAATCGCCCCGGCGCGTACTCGAGGCGGCGGCCGGCATGCGGACATTCGTTGTGGTACGCGAACACCTGCCCGCCGCGCCGCAGCAGGATCAGCCCGAAGCCGCCGGTGGCGCTCGGCACCTCGATCGCGATTGCGTCGCCATCCGGGATTTCGTCGAGACGGCACAGCGGCGCCGATGAATTCATGCCATCTTTCAGCACTTGTCGGCGCGCGCCACGGGCCCCAGATTATTTGCGGACAGGTACGGGCCGGGTCAGATCCAGCGTCCCCGGTGAAACACATTCTCGCATACGGAGAAACCGCGATGCTTCATGGCTCCTTTCGGACGTTCCGGCTGCGCCATCCGCTCGCGCGCGCCGCGGTGGGCGTGGTCGGCGTGATTGCGGCATTGGTGCTGGTCGCGGTCGGGGCGGTCGCGCTGGTTGCCCTGGCCGTTGTCGGTGGCGCACTGCTGCTGGTCAATGCATGGCGGCGCAGATCGTCCGCATCCGCGCCCAACGGCGCAACCGCGACGGCGACTCCGGCCGGCGTCATCGAAGGCGAATTCAGGGTCGTGTCGACTGACCCGCCGGAGCGGTCGACTGCGGCACCCTGAGCCGCCCGTGTCGAGGCTGCAATGGCCCGCAACCGATCGCGGCCGGCGGCGCTCAACGCAGGGCCGCTTTCGGCATATCGTGCAACCCGCCGGCAGACCGCTGGCCACCCTCGACGGAATCCAATGACCGACGCCTCCCGCTGCGACGAGCTCGACGCGGCCTCCTCCCCGGCGCCGTTCGGTCCGCGCCTGCTGGTTCCGCTCGCGCTGGTGTCGCTGTACTTCGTCTGGGGTTCCACCTACCTCGCGATCCGCGTCGGCGTTGCCAGCTATCCGCCATTCCTGATGGCCGCGGTGCGTTTTCTCGCCGCCGGCGCCGTGCTGTACGGATTCCTGCGCTGGCGCGGCATGTCGCCACCGACACGGGCGCAATGGATCAACTCGACACTGACCGGAATCATGCTGCTCGGCTTCGGCAACGGCCTGGTCTGCTACGCCGAGCAAAGCGTCGCTTCCGGACTCGCCGCGGTCGCGGTCGCCAGCATGCCGCTGTTCGCCGCGGTGTTCGGCGGTCTATACGGCCATTGGCCGCGGCGCATGGAATGGCTGGGACTCGGCGTCGGTTTCGCCGGCGTGATCCTGCTCAATCTCGGCGGCAGCATGGCCGGGTCGCCGCTCGGCGCGATCGCGCTGGTCGTCGCTGCCGGCTCCTGGGCATTCGGTTCGGTCTGGAGCAAGCGCCGCAACATGCCGCCGGCGGCAATGAATACCGCTGCGCAGATGCTGACCGGAGGCGCGGTCCTGCTCGTGTTCGCACTCACGATCGGCGAGCGCTGGCCGGCGTCGCCACCGGTGTCGGCGAGCCTTGCGCTGGTCTACCTCGCGATCGCGGGGTCGCTGGTCGGCTTCAGCGCCTATCTGTATCTGCTCAACACGGTGCGTCCCGCGCTCGCGACCAGTTATGCCTACGTGAATCCGCCGGTCGCGGTGCTGGTCGGCGCGCTGTTCGGCGGCGAAGCCGTGCATGCGTTCGACATCGTCGCGATGACGGTGATTCTCGGCGGCGTCGCGCTGATCGCGCTGGCGCGCGAGCGGCGCGCGTAGCGCGTCGCCCGGTCTTTCGCTCGTCTTCCGGTTCGTTGGCGAAACCGACTCGCGTTTCGCGGCAGCACCCGGGAAGGATCACGACTCACGCAACGCGCTCGTCACCGGCAGGCGCGCCGCGCGCAGGGCCGGGTAGAGGCCGCCGATGAACCCGATCGCGAGCGCCCACTTGAGGCCGGTCCACAATACCGCGGGAGCGACGTTGAACGCGAAGGTCAACTGGCCAGTCGTGCCGGCGGCGAGCGTCGACGCGGTATAGCCGTTGAAGATCAGCCATGCGATCAGGCCACCGAGCGCGCCGCCGATCAGGGCGAGCAGCATGGTTTCCAGCATGATCGCGACGACCACGGGCACACCCCGAAAGCCGATCGCGCGCAAGGTCGCGATCTCGCGCGCGCGCGCGGCGACCGCCGCGAACATCGTGTTCAGCGCACCGAAGATCGCGCCGATCGCCATGATCGCGCCGACGACGATGCCGATCGCGGTGATCGCCTTCGAAGTGCCTTCCGATTGCTTGCTGAAATAGTTCGCGGTCGTGTCGACGTCCACCTGCAAGCGCGGATCCGACGTCAACGCCGCCTTGAAAGGCTCGAACGCATCCGCCCCGGTCAGGCGCACGAAGACCGAACTCGAACTCTTGCTGCCGCCAGGACGATAGGTCGGACCGACCACATCGGCATCGCCCCACAGCTCCGAGTCCATCGCATCGTTCGATTCGAAGATGCCGACGACCTTCCACAGTTGATTGCCGAGCTTGATCTCGTGGTCGACTTCGAGGCCGGAAAACTGGCGCTGCGCACCCTTGCCCGCCACCAGCTCGCGCAGACCCGGAGTGAACTTGCGGCCGGCGATGATCTTCGCGTTGGTGCGCAACTTCCACGCCTCCTCGCCGATGCCGCGCAACTGCACGCTGCCGAAGTTCTCTTCCGGATTGCCGCCTTTCATCGGCAGGTTGGCCGCGACGACCAGTTCCGGCGAGGCGATCGGCTTGCCCTGGTCGTCCTTCGCAATGCCCGGCGCCTGCGCGATGACCAGCGCAGAATCGTGGGCGAGCACCGAGGAGACTTCCGCCGCCGACGCGCCGCGCAGCACGATCGCGGTGTCCGCGCTGCCGGTGCGGCGCAGGGTCTCGCTGTAACCCTGCGCCATCGCGAGCATCGCGACCAGCACGGCCACGACGCCGGCAATGCCGATCACGATCACCGCGGACGAGCCCAGGCGCTGGCTCAGCGTGCTGATGCCGATGCCGGTGACCGACGCGGCCTGCTGCCCGCGACGAGTCAGCGCCATCCACAACGCCAGCGCGACCAGCAGCACCAGCAGTCCCTGCCAGGGCAGATTCAGGAACACGAATACGCCGACGATGACGACGACGAGGGTGAGCAGACCGATCAGGAATTTCATAGCCGTTCTCCTCAGCGTCCGGCCAGCGCATCGACGATATTGAGGCGCATCGCGCGCATCGCCGGCAACGCGCCGACGACGATGCCGATCGCGATGGCGAGCACAATGCCGAGCGACCAGCTCTTCGCGCCGACGTGGGTATGCGTGATCATGCCCCCACTCATCGCAGGGAGGAACAATCCGACCAGGCTCACCAGGCCGAGTCCGATCACGCCCCCGAGCAGCAGCAGGAGCACCGACTCGGCGAGCACCATCCCGAGCACGCTCTTGCTGGAAAAGCCAATGGTCTTGAGCACGGCGAGTTCGGAAGTCCGTTCGCGCACCGCCTGCATCATCGTGTTGCCGGTCAACAGCACCAGGGTGAAGAACACCGCGCCCATGATCGAAGTCACGATCAGGCCGATATCGGCCAGCTGCTTGATCCAGTTCGCGGTCGCCGCCTGTTCGGTCTGGGTCTTGGTTTCATGGTCGGAATTCGCCGACAACGCATCGATCGCCCTGGCGATGCGATCGGACTGGTTCACGTCGGCGACGCGGCTGATATACCAGCCGACCTGGCCGTGGCTGTACGGCGTGGTCTCGTCGAAGTTCTTCCAGTGCAGGATGATCATCTGGCTCTGGAACGCGCGCCCGTCCTTCGAATGCATGACGCCGGCCAGATTGAAATTCCAGTTCTTGCTGCCCTCCTTGTTCGGGAAGATCTGCGACTGCAGCGGGATCTTGTCGCCGACTTTCCAGCCGTATTTCTTGACGATGACCTCGCCGGCGAGGATGCCGTTGAGGTCGGCGTCATACGCCTTGCGCTCAGCAGGCGCCACCTCGACCTCGGGATAGATGTCCAGATAATTCGGGCTCACCGCAAACGTGAAGATCTGGTTGTGCGGATCCTGGTAGGCGCCTCCGAACCAGTTTGCGTGGGCCACTTCCTTGACCCCGGGAACCGCGGCGATCTGCTCGCCGAGACTTTTCGGCAAGGGCTGGATGAACGACAGACGCGCGCCGGTCTGCAGGCGCTCTGCGCCGTTCGCGGACTGGCCCGCCTCCGCGAACGAAATACGTACAGCATCGAGCAGGCCGAACAGCAGGAACGCGGCGATGATCGACACCAGGGTGAGGATCGTGCGGGTCCTGCGCCGGAACAGCGCCGCCCAGATGAGATGAAGATATTTCATGGCTGCCTCTCGATGTGTTGAGACCTGGACCGACGCAAACGGGCCAGTTCGTCATTCCCGCGCGCTTCTGGCGGGAATCCAGCGACTTTCCATTTACGCGTCACCCAGAATCTCCGAATACAAATCATGCCAATACGGGTTGCTCTTCTCGATCAGCCGGATCTTCCAGCGCCGTTCCCATTTCTTGAGTTGCTTCTCACGCAGGATCGCCGCTTCCATGTCGACATGAAGTTCGAAATACACAACTGCATGCGTCCGATGCTCCTTGCTGAATCCTTCGACCACATCGTTGCGGTGTTGCCATATTCGTTGCGACAGGTTGCTCGTGACGCCGATATACAACGTGCCGTTGCGCTTGCTTGCGAGGATGTAGACCGCTGGTTGTTTTTCACTCATCGCAAGTCGGGAGCAAAGGCGCTGGATTCCCGCCTTCGCGGGAATGACGAAGTGGAGTTATGCGCGTGCGGCCTGCTCGACGAGCGTGCCCTTGTCGAGGTGCAGCGTATGGCGCGCATGCTCGGCCGCTTTCGGATCGTGGGTGACCATGACGATGGTCTTGCCGTGGTCGCGATTAAGGGTCTGCAGCAGGCCCAGTACGTCCTCGGCGGACTGGCGGTCGAGATCGCCGGTCGGCTCGTCGCAGACCAGCAGGTTCGGATCCGAGACGATCGCGCGCGCGATCGCGACGCGTTGCTGCTGGCCGCCCGACAGTTCGGTCGGTTTGTGCGATGCGCGGTCGGCGAGGCCGACCAGTTGCAGCGCGATGCCCGCATTCGTCCGGCGCTGCGCCGCACCGAGCTTGGTCAGCAGCAATGGCAGTTCGACGTTCTTCTGCGCCGACAGCATCGGCAGCAGGTTGTAGAACTGGAATACGAAGCCGACGTTCGACGCGCGCCACTTCGCCAGCGCGCCCTGGCCGAGCTGGTCGATGCGCACGCCGCCCACGCTCAGGCTGCCGTCGGTGGGCGTATCCAGGCCGCCGATCAGATTGAGCAAGGTGGTCTTGCCCGACCCCGACGGGCCCATCAGCGCGAGGAAGTCGCCCTTCGCGATGTCGAGGTCGATGTGATGCAGCACTTCGACCTTCTGCTTGCCGCGCTCGTACACCTTGCTCACATTGCGGATTTCGACCAGATTTGTCATGACGGTTCCTTCAAACGGACGTTTGCAAACTGCTGCGGCAACCTGCGCCGGCGGCGCCCTTTCCACTGCGACGAACCAGCGCCAGCGTTTTCGACATGCCCGTACAGGCTCTCATTTCGGCGTCGCGCCGACCCGGACTCTTGCGCCGTCGACGAGTTCCGCCGCCGGCTGCCTGACCACCCGCGTGCCGACGGCGACACCCTCGACCAGTCGCAGGTCGCCATAGGTCTGCCCCGGCGTCACCCCGATCGCGTGCGCGCGATCGCCCTCGATCGCGAAGGTCACGCTCTTTCCATCACGCTGCACGATGCTGCTGACCGGAACAAGCACGCCCTTCGGCGCCGCGACCGGCGCACCCGCCTTCGGCGCGTCCTCGAGGAACGACACGCGCACGCCCATGTCCGGCACGATCCGCGCATCCTTGTGGTCGAAGCCGACGCGCACCTTGATCGTGGCCTTGCCGCGATCCGCGGTCGGAATGATCGCGATCACGTGGCCGGGAATCTTCCAGTCCGGATAGGCATCGAGTATCGCTTCGATCGGCTGCTTCGCCGCGACGCGATTGATGTAGGACTCATTGACGTCGACCTCGATCTCCAACGAATCCATATCGACGATCGTGCCGATGCCGGTGCGGGTGAAGCCGCCACCGGCGGAGAACGGAGAGACGATCTCGCCGACCTGCGCGGACTTCGCAATGACGACACCGGCGAACGGCGCGCGCACCGTGCAGTAGCCGAGCTGCACCCGCGCGCCGGTGACCGCTGCGCGCGCCAGATCGATCTGCCGGCGCTGCGCCTCGGCCTGTGCGCCCTGCGTGCCGACCTGGGTGCGGGCGACCTCGACCGCTTGGCGCGACACCAGTTTGCGCCCGACCAGATCCTCGACGCGCACGAGATCGCGCCGGCTCTGCGCGAGTTGCGCTTCGACCTGCGCAAGCTGCGCCTGCGCCGCCTTGAAACCGGCCTCGGTCTGCGCGAGCGCAGCCTTCTGCGCGGTGTCGTCGAGCAGGGCCAGCACCTGGCCCGCATCGACGTGCTCGCCTTCCTCGATCATCACCTCGGTCAGGGTCCCGGTGATCTGCGCGGACACGGTTGCCTGGCGCCGCGCAGTCACGTAGCCCGTCGCCTGCAACACGGCCGTCGATCCGCCGTTGCCGGCCGCCGGTGCGGCAGTCGCAGTCTCGATCTCGAACACCTTGCCGCCGCGCAGCAGCCACCAGCCGCCCGCGGCCAGCGCGAGCAACACCAGCACGCCGATGAGGACGCCGATCCAGACGAGCGAACCGCGCAGGCGCGCCGCCGGCTCGCTGCGATCGATGCGCAATTGATGCAACAAATCAGACTTTTCCACTTCGTCGACATTCCCGGCGCACGGACAAGGGTTGCAAGTCTGCCATAGACTCCGCGCCCGGCCGTAGCGCCGCAAGGCCGGAGGGTCACATCGCGGAGATGACAGATGTCACGCTCGGCGGCCGGTTATTCCGGCAATACGGTCCGGCAAAAATTGATCCTCGCGGCGGCCCCGTGCCCCTCGTCGACTGCGCGAGTGGATTGACACGGATCCCGGCGTGACCTGGTCCGCGCTGCGCCGGAGCGCACTGTTATCCTGCGCCCTTCACCTGCCTCGGGTTCCTGCAATGTCGTACGCGATCGCCGCTGCCGCGCCGCCAACCCTCGCCGTCGCCGGAACCGACGCGCGTCTTCCGGTCCACCGCATCTACTGCATCGGTCGCAACTATGCCGATCATGCGAAGGAGATGGGTGCGCAGCCTTCCCAGTCGCAACCGATGTTCTTCATGAAACCGGCCGATGCGATCGTGACCGACGGTGCGGATGTCGCCTACCCTCCGGCGACGCGGGAGCTGCACCACGAAGTCGAGATGATCGTCGCGCTCGGCAATGGCGGCCGCGACATTCCGCTCGATCGCGCGCTCGATTGCGTGTTCGGTTACGGCGTCGGTCTCGATCTCACCCGTCGCGACCTGCAGGCGGCCGCAAAGGCAAGAGGCCACCCGTGGGACGCCGCGAAGGCGTTCGACCAATCCGCGCCGGTGTCCGCGATTCATCCGGTCGCCGCGATCGGCCATCCCGCGAAAGGCATGCTCACGCTTTCGGTCAACGGCGATATGCGCCAGCAATCCGACATCGACCAGATGATCTTCGGCGTCGCGGACATCATCCACGAGCTGTCGAAACTGTGGATGCTGGCGCCCGGTGACCTGATCTTCACCGGCACCCCGGCCGGCGTTGCGGTGTTGCAGCGTGGCGACCGTTTCCACGCGGAACTGGCAGCTATCGCGGCCTGCGCGGGCCGCATCATCTGATCGCATCCGCGCGGAGCGGAGCCGGCTCCCGGGGACGGGCGTGGAGAATCGTCACGGCCTGCACACCCGCGGCCCGCTGGTCGTATAGTGACCGCGCTGTAGCCGTCTCGAGCGGTATCCCCCCGGCCCTGGAGCGCATATGAGTCTCGCAACCGATTTCAAGGCATTCGTCCTGCGCGGCAATGTCGTCGATCTCGCCGTCGGTGTCGTCATCGGCGCCGCTTTCGGCAAGATCGTCTCTTCGCTGGTCGATCAGATCATCATGCCGCCGATCGGCATGTTGATCGGCGGCGTCGATTTCTCGTCCTACAAATGGATCCTCAAGGCCGCCGGTGCCGACGGCAAGGGCGAAGTCGCGCTCCAGTACGGCGCGTTCTTCAACACGATGATCCAGTTCCTGATCATTGCCGCGGCGATTTTCGTGGTCGTGCAGATCGTCAACCGCATGGTCAAGAAGGCTGAAGCCGCTCCGGCGCCGCCGGCCGCCGATGTCGTGCTGCTGACGGAAATCCGCGACCTGCTGAAGAAGAGCTGAGACACCCGCGTCGCGCGCGCCGCCGCGCGCGACGCACGCCGGCCCTGTCCGGCGCGTGACGATTGGCCCGTTTGCCGGTGTCGGCGCGACGGCATACTTCGGGTTTCCGGATGGAGACTCGTCATGCGCCCTGTGTTGCCGCTCGCCCTCGCCGCGCTCCTTTTCGCTTCCCCGGTCGGTGCGGCCGGAAAACCAACACGACTTGCGAGCGCCGACCTCGCGACGGCGGCGCAGTTGCGCGACCGGGCGCTGCACGACGACACCGCGTGGAACTTCACCGCCGGGCTGACCACCGAGGTCGGCGCGCGCCTTGCCGGCAGCGCGAATGATGCCAGGGCGCGCGCCTGGGTCATCGCGAAGTTCAAGGCGCTCGGTTTCGACAAGGTCTGGACCGAACCGGTCACCTATCCGAAATGGGTACGCCGCGGCGAACACGGCGAGATCGTTGCGCCGTTTCCACAACCGCTGGCACTCAGCGCACTCGGGCATGCGCCAGGCACGCCGAGCGGCGGCCTCAGCGCCGAGGTGGTCGGCTTCGATTCGTTCGATGCGTTGAAGGCTGCGGATCCGGCCAGCGTGCGAAGCAGGATCGTGTATGTCGGCGCGCGCATGCATGCCCATCGCGACGGACGCGACTATGCGATCGGCTCGACCGTGCGCACGCGCGGACCTTCGCTCGCGGCGCAGAAGGGCGCGGCCGCATTCCTGCTGCGCTCGGCCGGGACCGACACGAACCGGTTGCCGCATACCGGCGTCACGGTTTACGGCGCGGGCGTGACGCCGATCCCGGCCGCGGCGCTGTCCGGCCCGGATGCGGACCAGCTCGAGCGCGTGCTCAAGACCGGCCAGCCGGTCAGGTTGAAACTCGATCTCGACTGCGGCATCGAAGGCGACTACACCGGTGCGAACGTGATCGCCGAGCTCCGCGGCAGCAGGAAGCCGGACCAATACTTCGTGATGGGCGGCCACCTCGATTCCTGGGATCCGGGTACCGGCGCGATCGACGACGCGGCCGGCATCGGCATCGCGGCCGGCGCGGCGCACCTGATCGCGCAACTGCCGCAGCGACCGGCGCGCAGCATCCGCGTGGTCGCGTTCGCGAACGAGGAGGCGGGCCTGTACGGCGGCCTGGCGCTTGCAGCCGGCCACCGGAAGGATATCGCCAAGGCCGTGCTCGGCAGCGAATCGGATCTCGGCGCCGACCGCATCTGGAAAATCAGCGCAAGCGTGAAGCCCGACGCACGCGCCGCGGTCGAGCAGATCGCGGCGGTGCTGGCTCCGCTCGGCATCGAATACGACGCGAAAGCGCCGGGCGAAGGCGGTTCGGATCTGTCGCAGATGCACGCGGTCGGCATGGCCGCGCTGTCGCTGCACCAGGACGCCACGCGCTACTTCGATTGGCACCACACCGCGAACGACACGCTGGACAAGATCGATCCCGAACAACTGCGCCAGAACGTGGCGGCGTACGCGGTCGCCGCCTATCTCGCTGCGCAGGCGGATGGCGATTTCGGTTCGGCCCCGGACGCGTTCGCGAAGGATGGCGGGGGCGAGTAGCGCCCGCGCCGCCCCTGCCCGAGCGAAATGATGGCACGAGCCCCCTGTGGGCGACATGTCGGGATCGCCATTGGATAGCGCTTGGGAAGATCTGAAAAACTCCGTCGTCCCGCCGAATGCCGGGACCCGTGTCGTGCAACTCACTAAGACGCTGGATTCCGTGGTTTCGCCGGAATGACGAATTTTGAGTTGTTCAGAGTCTCCCTTGGTGATCGCGCACAGGATGCGCTCCTGCACGAAGCGGCTACTCGCCGTGCTGGCGCCAGTACTCGCCGAGCACGACCGCGACACTTGCCGATACGTTGAGACTCTCGATCGCGCCGCTGCCGGGAATCGTCAGGCGCTG
>JBIODY010000033.1:0-12266 GCA_044445505.1 Lysobacterales bacterium | reverse complement strand
CGATTTCCAGGACGAGGTCGCGCGCTACAGCCAGCTTCTCGGCGGCTTGCTGCGACAACAGGGCCAATTCGCCCGAGCCGCGGCGCTGGACGGCGACGCGGTGAGCGTGCTCACGGCGTTGCTGGCAAAGGATCCGAACAACACAAACACGCAACACGATCTGACCGAGAGCCATCTCGAGAGCTCGCGTCAACAACTGGCCGTGGGCGATGTGGATGCAGCGGGACGTTCGGCGCAATCGGCGCTGACGATGATCCAGGCCGCGCTGGCCAAGCAGAGCGGCGACCGCGCATGGACGCTGCTCGCCGCGCAGACCCATACCGCGCTCGGGCAAATCGCTGCGAAGCGCAATGATATTGGAACGGCGCACCGCCACTGGGCGCAGGCACGCGACACGATCGCACCCGCCGCGCACTCGGGCGAGGATCCGAATTTCCTCGCCGCATGGGCCGGTACGCTGCTGCTGCTCGACGACCTCGATGCAGCGCGACCGCTGGTCGCGAAGCTCGCGGCGATGGGCTACCGCACGGCGGATTTCGTGGCCCTGGCCACAGGCAAGAAACTCCCCTATCCGCAGGACGCGGAACTTACGCGACGGATTGCCGAATCGACGAACTGAACATGCAGCGCAACACCAAGGCGCCTCTGAACACGTGCCGACGAAAGTCGGGACCTGGCGCCTTTGCAAGTGTTGAGCTGTCGATCACAAGGCTTCACCCAACCTGAGGAATCGAACCATGTCCATCACAGTCACGTTGAACACCGCCAACAAACCGCCGGTAACGGTATCCCCGAACCCGTTCGACGTCGCCAGCAAGGGCCTCCAGTCGCTCACCTGGGTACCGGCCACCGGCCAGACGTTCGAATTCGTGTCGTTGACGTTCTCGAACAACCCCAGCGCTTTCTCGGTTCCCAGCGTCGCCAAGGCAGCGATATCCGTCAACGACACCAACAACAACATCGGGGCTTCGACCAGCTACCCGTATACGATCGTGGTCAGCCTGAACGGCGTGAACTACAGCTCGGCGGCGACCGGGATTGGTGGCACGGGCGGAACGCCTACCATCCGAAACACGTAGACGGGCAACGCGAACCGTGCATGAACCCTCCATCCGCACGGATGGAGAGCGCAGCGTTTGTTGGTATCCACGGCAACATCCCTCACCCGGATGGCGAAGTCGCTGGATCCCCGCGTGCGTCGGAATGACGAATTCTCCCGGGATTTCCCGCGTTCATTCGTCGGACACGCCTCGTCCCCTCGACCTGCCAGATGGAAATCGCCGAACGCCGGATCGAGCGCGTGCGACTCGAAATGCCCGGCGGCGCCCAAGTCCAACGCGTGCGCGCGATGCCGCAGTCGCGAGCGCGGGCGGCTTGGCCGGACGTCATGCACCGCGCAGCGTGGCCGTCCGGATCGGCAGCCCGTAGACGACCCCGCGCGCATCGACGCGCGTGATCGGCGAGAATGGGCGTTCCCGCTGTTCCTGCCTCTGCCCTGCCTGCTCTCGATGCGGGACGCTGGGTGGATCCACCCACAACGCACCGGAACGATCCATGAGAGCCGCCGAGATCAAGAAAGGCAACGTCGTCGAGCACGAAGGCAGGGTTTACCAGATCCGCGATATCGAGCGCAGTTCGCCGCAGGGCCGCGGCGGCAACGTCACCTACCGCTTCATCATGTACAGCGTACCGGGCGGACAGAAACTCGACGCCTCGTTCCGGGCCGAGGACGAGCTGAGGGAAACCGAGCTCACGCGCCGCGCAGTCAGCTATTCGTACAAGGACGGCGACGCATTCGTGTTCATGGACAGCGAGGACTACACCCAGTACACGCTCGATGCGAACGTGGTCGGCGAAGCATCCGGCTACATCGTCGATGGCATCGCGGGTTGCTTCATCCAGCTGATCGACGACGCCCCGGTCGCGCTGCAACTGCCGCAGTCGGTCGTCCTCGAAGTCGTCGAAACCGCGCCGGAAATGAAGGGCGCGACCGCGACCAAGCGCCCGAAGCCGGCAAGGCTCTCGACCGGAATCGAGATCCTCGTCCCCGAATACATCGGTAATGGCGAGAAGATCACGGTCAACACCACGACCGGCGAATTCGCAGGTCGCGCCTGACGCGCTCGTGCGATGCCCTCAGGCATTGCACGCATCAGACTTCCCGGCCTTGCCGCCTCGACAGGGCTCGCGTATTTTACGGACGCGATGCGGCCGGCGTTTGCCGGACAGACAAGAACGGACCGGTGACCGCGGCTTCCTGCGTGGCGCTGCCTGATCGACCACACTGCGACGGCTTCGGAAGGGGATGCGATGATTTTCTGGCGAGTCAAACCACTCGAACAGATTCTGGCGACGGCGGAACGAAAGTCCCTCAAGCGCCAACTGGGGCCGATCCAACTGACCCTGCTCGGCATCGGCGCGGTGATCGGTACCGGCATCTTCGTGCTGACGGCCGAAGCTGCGCAGAAAGCCGGCCCGGCGATGATGCTGTCGTTCGTGATCGCGGCGATCGTGTGCGGGCTGGCGGCGCTCTCCTATGCCGAACTCGCCTCGATGCTGCCGGTGTCGGGCTCGGCCTACACCTACACCTATGGCGTGATGGGCGAGCTGATCGCCTGGATCGTCGGCTGGGCGCTCGTGCTGGAATACGCGATCGGCGCGACGGCCGTTTGCGTAGGTTGGTCGGGCTACGTCAACGGCCTGCTCAACAACGGCATCTTCGGCATGGTAACGCCAGGCTCGATTTCCCTGCCTGGCTGGCTGCAAACCGGCTACTTCTCCGGCGGTGGTTTCAACCTGCTGGCATTCCTGATCGGCCTGGCCGTGACCTGGCTGTTGGTGATCGGTACGTCCAAGAGCGCGCGCGTCAATGCGGTGTTGGTAGCCATCAAGATCATCGCACTTACTGTGTTCATCCTGCTCACGCTGCCGGCCGTGAAAACCGCCAACCTGCATCCCTTCCTGCCGAATGGCTGGGGCAGCCCAACGGGCGGCGTTGGTGTTCTGGGCGCAGCGGCCTCGATCTTCTTCGCCTACGTCGGCTTCGACGCGGTTTCCACGGCCGCAGAGGAAACCAAAAATCCCAATCGCAATGTTCCCATCGGCCTCATCGGCGCGCTGGCGATCTGCACTGTGTTTTATCTTCTGGTCGGTTACGGTGCGGCCGGTTCGATGGGCGCGCAGCCGATGCTGGGGCCAAACGGCATGGCGCTCGATCCCGGCACCCCGGCGATGACCGCGGCCTGCGTCGCTTCGAAAGCTCTGGTGTGCAGCAATGAGCCGCTGGCGCACGTGATACGGATGCTCGGATTCCCACAGATCGGCAATCTGATCGCGCTGGCGGCGATCGTCGCATTGCCTTCCGTGATTCTGATGATGATGTTCGGCCAGACCCGCGTCTTCTTCACCATGTCGCGCGACGGCTTGCTGCCGGATGCGTTCTCCAGCATTCATCCGCGCTTCTTCACGCCGCACGTCATAACGTACACGACCGGGTTCGTGGTGTCGGTCTGTGCGGCGTTGTTCCCGGTCGGCAAGCTGGCTGATACATCGAACGCCGGTACGCTGCTCGCGTTTGCGATGGTGTCGATCGGCGTCCTGATCCTGCGCAAGCAGCAACCGGATCGACCGCGCTCGTTCCGCACGCCATTAGTGTGGCTGGTATGTCCGCTGGCCGTGCTCGGCTGCGCGCTGCTGTTCTTCAACCTGAGCCCGACCGCGAAGATCGTGTTCGTGGTGTGGGCGGCGATCGGCCTGGTCGTGTACGGGCTTTACGGCTATCGCCGCAGCCAGCTTGCACCGGGCTACATCGCGCCGCCCGACATCACCTGAGTGATGCGTTTTTCGCGCATCTGAACCTGGGGCCGGCGCCTGGTCGCCGGCCTTTTCCTGCACGCTGACGCCGGGGAAACCAATGCTTGCGCAACTGCTCGCCAGGAAAACCGACTTCTCCGAACCGGATGCCAGCGAAGGCCCGTGCCTGAAACGCACTCTGGGTCCGTGGGGACTGACCGCGCTCGGCATCGGCGCGGTGATCGGCGGCGGCATCTTCGTGATCACCGGCCAGGCGGCGGCCGAACACGCCGGTCCCGCGATCATCCTCGCGTTCGTGATCGCGGCGGTCTGCTGCAGCTTCTCGGCGCTGTGCTACGCCGAGTTCGCGACCCTGATCCCGATGTCGGGCAGCTCGTACTCGTACGCCTATGCAACGCTCGGCGAGCTCGTCGCCTGGTTCATCGGCTGGAACATGGTGCTCGAATACGGCGTTTCGGCGTCGGCGGTCGCGGTCAGCTGGACCGGCTATTTCACCAGCCTGCTCGACAACTTCGGCATCCACCTGCCGACGACGTTGACCAATGCGCCGCTCGCGTTCATGGACGACCACCTCGTCGCGACCGGCGCGTGGTTCAACCTGCCTGCGGTCGCGATCGTGCTCGCGCTGACCTGGCTGTGCTACGTCGGCATCAAGGAGTCCAGCGGCGCGAACATGTTCATGGTGATCTTCAAGGTCGTGCTGATCCTGATCGTGATCGTCGCCGGCTGGCGCTATGTGAATCCGGACCTGTGGCATCCGTTCATCCCGCCGGCCGAAGGGCCGGACAAGTACGGCTGGTCCGGCGTGCTGCGCGGCGCGGCGATGGTGTTCTTCGCCTATATCGGCTTCGAGGCGACCTCGACCGCGGCGCAGGAAGCGAAGAATCCGCAGCGCGACCTGCCGATCGGCACGCTCGCCTCGCTGGCGATCTGCACCGTGCTGTACATCGGCATGGCCGCGGTGCTGACCGGCCTGCTGCGCTACGACCAGCTCGGCACCGCCGAGCCGGTGGTCACCGCGGTGCGCGCGCACGCGGAACTCGGCTGGCTGCGCATCGTGGTCGAGATCGGCGCATTGATCGGCCTGTCGTCGGTGATCCTGGTCATGGTCATCGCGCAGCCGCGCATCTTCATGATCATGGGCCGCGACGGCCTGCTGCCGCCGGTATTCGCGAAGATCCATCCGCGTTACTGCACCCCGCACATCAACACCGTGATCACCGGCATCGGCATCGCCGCGCTGGCTGCGGTGTTTCCGCTCGACGTGCTCGGCGATCTGGTATCGATGGGTACGCTGATCGCGTTCGTCGCGGTCTGCGCCGGCGTATGGATCCTGCGCCACACCCGTCCAGAACTGCCGCGCACGTTCCGGGTGCCGTGGGCGCCCGTGACCTGCTTTTGCGGCATCGCGAGCTGCCTGGTTCTGCTCAGCACGATGAGCTGGTACAACTGGACCTTGATGGTCGTCTGGACCGTGATCGGTTTTGCGATCTATTTCGGCTACGGGCACCGCCACAGCAAATTGCGCCGCGGATAAATGCGCGGCGGCGCGGAGATATCGGTAGCGGTTCAGCCGAAACTGATACTTTAGGCGGATAGCGGCGAGGTTTCTGCGTCGCCAGCGCCCGATGCCGGCGACCTGGCGCACCGTCGCGCCGGCGCCCGTGCCGCATGCCGCCGCATGCATCCAGAGGAGTTGCGATGTCGTCGATGCGCCGTTGGATGGAATCCTGGCCAGCGCGACTCGGCCTGGGCCGCGTGATCGACGACGACTCCAACGAAGGCGATGCGCCGCTGCGCGCCGAGCTGCTCAGCGCCGAGCAGATGGAGGAACACGGCCGTGCGCTGGCCGGCGAGCATCGGGTGCGTCCCGGCAAGCGCTCGGACACCCTGCTGCTGCGCCTGTCCGAGAACGAAGCCGTTCTGCGCGACAGCTGCAGCGTGCTAGCCGACGCGATCAAGGCCGATCATCGCGTGACCCCCGCCGGCGAGTGGCTGCTCGACAACCTGTACCTGATCGACGAACAGATCCGCACCGCGCGCCGGCATTTTCCCGAACGCTACAGCCTCGAACTGCCGCGCCTGCGCCGCGGTCCTTCCGCCGGCCTGCCGCGCGTCTACGACATCGCGCTGAATGCGATCTCGCACGGCGACGGTCGCGTCGACCAGGACACGGTGACCCGCTTCGTGCGCGCCTACCAGGAAATCGTGCCGCTCGCGCTCGGCGAGCTATGGGCGATCCCGATCATGCTGCGCCTCGCGCTGATCGAGAACCTGCGCCGCGTCGCGTTCCGCGTGCGCAGCGACCGCCGCTACCGGAATCTGGCAGCGAGCTGGGCGGATGCGATGATCGACATGGTCGAGGAGGATCCGAAAAGCCTGATCCTCGTCGTCGCCGACATGGCGCGTTCGAAACCGGCGATGCGCGGCGCATTCGTCGCCGAACTGGTGCGTCGCCTGCAGGGCCACAGCGCCGCGGTGGCGTTGCCGTTGACCTGGATCGAACAACGCCTGCAGGAAGCGGGCATGACGATCGAGCAGCTCGTGCAGGCGACCAACCAGGAGGAGGCCGCCGACCAGGTCTCGATCAGCAACAGCATAGGCAGCCTGCGATTGCTGGAAGCGATCGACTGGCGCGAATTCGTCGAGACCGCGAGCCACGTCGAGCGCGTGCTGCGCGGCGATCCGGCCGCCATCTATGCGTGCATGGACTTCTCCACCCGCGACAGCTACCGGCATGTGATCGAGAAGCTCGCGCGCGAATCGCGCAAGGGCGAGACCGAAGTCGCGCACTGCGTGATCGCGCTCGCACAGGAGGCCGACGTCGACGATCCGCTGCATGCGCTGCGGAGTCACGTCGGCTACTACCTGATCGATGCCGGCGTGGCCGCGCTCGAGGAACGCTGCGGACTCAAGCGGCGGTTCGGACGCCTGCGCGCGCGGACGTTCCCGTTCCCGCTCTACTTCGGCGCACTGCTGCTGATCGGCGCGCTGCTCGCGCTGCCTCCGCTGCTCGAACTCGTACACGCGCCACGCGTCTGGCTGTCGATTGCCATGGCAGCATGCGTCGTCGTGGCGGTCAGTCAGCTTGCGCTCGCCCTGCTCAACCAGTTCGCAGCGCTGTTCGTCGCACCGCAGGCGTTGCCGCGCATGGACTTTCGCGGCGGCCTGCCCCAGGACGCCGCGGCCCTGGTCGTGGTACCGACCCTGCTCGACAGCGAGGAGGGAACAGCCGAGCTGGTCGACGAACTCGAAATCCGTTTTCTCGCCAATCGCGACCCGCACCTGCGGTTCGCGTTGCTGACCGATTTCAGCGACTGGCAGGCGGAGGAAAAAGCCTCGGACGGCGCGATTCTCGCGATCGCGCGCGAGGGCATCGCCAAGCTCAACGCACGCTATGCCGAAACCGACGCCGACCGCTTCTACCTGCTGCATCGGCCGCGTCGCTGGAGCGAGAGCGAGCATGGCTGGATCGGTTTCGAGCGCAAGCGCGGCAAGCTCGGCGAACTCAATGCGCTGCTGCGCGGCAAAGGCCGCGAGCGCTTTTCCTGCATCGTCGGCGAGGTGGCCGCGTTGCGCGCGATACGCTACGTGATCACTCTCGATTCCGACACGCAATTGCCGCGCGATTCCGCGCGCCAGTTGGTCGCGACGATGGAGCATCCGCTCAACCGCCCGCGTTTCGATCCGGCGAAGCGACGCGTCGTTGCCGGCTACGGCATCCTGCAGCCACGCATCGGCACCAGTTTTTCAGTGGACCGCAATTCGCGCTACGCGATGCTGTTCGGCGGCGATCCCGGTCTCGACCCCTACACGCGCGCGGTTTCCGACACCTATCAGGATCTGTTCGGCGAAGGCTCGTTCATCGGCAAGGGTATCTACGATATCGACGCGTTCGAGCACGCGCTCGACGCGCGCTTCCCGCTGAACCGGATCCTCAGCCACGACCTGCTCGAGGGCAGCTACGCGCGCAGCGGTCTGGTCACCGAAGTCGAGCTTTACGAGCAATATCCGCAAACCTATCGTACCGATGCGCGCCGGCGCCAGCGCTGGATTCGCGGCGACTGGCAGATCGCCGAATGGCTGCTTCCGCGCGTACCGCTCGCGAACGGCGAGCGCGAACCCAACCCGCTGTCCGGTCTGTCGTTGTGGAAGATCTGCGATAACCTGCGCCGCAGCCTGGTCGCGGCCGCGCTGGTCGGTATCCTGCTGCTCGGTTGGACCGCGCTCGCCGCGCCCGGCTACTGGACCCTGCTCGTGCTCGAGATCCTGCTGCTGCCGAGCGCGGTCGATATCCTGCTGTCAATCGTGCGCAAGGCGCCGGATGTCAAACTCGGGCGGCACCTGATGCTGATCCTGCGCGACGCGGGGCGGCGCATCGCGCGCCTGCTGTTCGAGATCGCCTGCCTGCCGTACGAGGCCTGGCTCAGCCTCGATGCGATCGCGCGTACCGGTTGGCGCGTGCATGTTTCGCATCGCCGCCTTCTGCAATGGGTCGCATCGCGCACCCTGGAAGGCGCCGCGAAGCGCAGTCGTTTCGGCTCCGCCCTGTGGGTCAGCGCACTGGCCGCGATCGGCATCGGAGCGATCCTGCTGTACGCGCGACCGGTGGCGTTGCCGATCGCCGCGCCATGGCTGCTGCTGTGGCTTGCCGCGCCCGGGCTGGAACTGTGGCTGGCGCGTTCGCCGGGTCGCGAGTCGGAAACGCTGGATGCGCAACAGGTCCGCTTTGTGCGCGCCGCCGCACGGCGTACCTGGGCGTTCTTCCTGCGCTACGTCGGCGCCGACGACAACTGGCTGCCGCCGGACAACTATCAGGAACAACCGATCGCGAAAATCGCGCAGCGTACCTCACCGACCAACATAGGTCTCAGCGTGCTGGCGAACCTGAGCGCGTACGACCTCGGCTATCTCGGCATGGTCGGCCTGCTCGAGCGCACCAACCTCATCTTCGCGACGCTGCAGCGCCTCGAACGCTACCGCGGCCACTTCTACAACTGGTACGACACGGTTACCCTGCAGCCGCTGTATCCGCAATACATCTCGACCGTCGACAGCGGCAACCTGGTCGGGCATGTGTTGACCCTGCGCCAGGGCCTGCTCCAGCTCGTCGACGCGCCGGTGATCCATCCGCGCGTGTTCGCCGGCCTCGCCGACACATTCGACGTGTTGCGTGAAGCGTGGCCGCAGGAGGCGTCGGCCGCGATCGCCGAACTCGCCGCGGCGGTCGTGACTGCAGAAGCCGAGCAGCACGTCGACATCGCGGGTCTGATCGTGCATTTGCGCCGCCTGCAGACCCTGGCCCAAGCGGCCGCCGTGGCGGCGGCCGGCGCGGCGGTGGAGGCGGCGCAGACGTTCGCGGGCGCGTGCGACGACGCGCTCGCAGATGCCCTGGCCTGGCTGCCCGCCGAGGCATCGACCGATCGCATACCGACCTTGGGCGAGCTCGCGCAATCCGCGGCGGATGCCGGCCCGTCCGCGGCCGCGGCGACCGCATTGGACGACCCGGTCCGCGCACTCGCGGGGCTGCAGGGTGTGGCCCGCGCACGCGCCTGCCTGCACGCGATCGAGCGGCTCTCCGCCGCCTGTCTCGATCTCGGCACGGTCGACTACCGTTTCCTGTACGACGAGAAACGCCATCTGTTCGTGATCGGCTACAACGTCAGCGAAGCGCAGCGCGACAACGGCTATTACGACCTGCTCGCGTCCGAGGCGCGTCTGGGCGTGTTCGTCGCGATCGCACAAGGCCAGGTCCCGCAGGAAAGCTGGTTTGCGCTGGGGCGTCTGCTGACCGCGCACGAGGGTCCGCCCGCGCTGCTCTCGTGGAGCGGCTCGATGTTCGAATACCTGATGCCGTTGCTGGTCATGCCGGCGTTTCCAGGCTCGCTGCTCGCGCAGACCTGCGAGGCCGCGGTGACCCGGCAGATCATGTATGCGCACGAGCGCAACCTGCCCTGGGGCGTTTCGGAATCGGGCTACAACCTGACCGACGCCGCGCAGAACTATCAATACCGCGCGTTCGGCGTGCCGGGCCTCGGCCTGCAGCGCGGCCTGTCGCAGGAACTGGTGATCGCGCCGTACGCGAGTGCGCTCGCCTTGATCGTGGAACCGCGCGCAGCCGCCGACAACCTGCGCGCGATGGCCGCGAACGGCTGGCTGACCGGCAACGGTTTCTACGAGGCGATCGACTACACGCCGACCCGCCAGCAACCCGGCGAAAGCCATACGATCGTGCGCTCGTTCATGGCCCATCATCAGGGCATGAGCCTGCTCGCGTTCGCGCATGTGCTGCTCGATCGGCCGCTGCAGCGCCGCTTCGAGAGCGATCCGCAGTTCCAGGCCACCCTGCTGCTGCTGCAGGAGCGCGTGCCGCGCACGTCGGGCGAATGGGCCAGCGACCCGGAGATCGTCGACGCGCGCAGCGGTGCCGAACAGCCGCAGATTCCGTTGCGCGTGTTCCGCAAAGCCGACACGCGCCGCCCGGCGATGCAACTGCTCTCGAACGGCCGCTACCACGTGATGGTGACCGCGGCCGGCAGCGGCTACAGCCGCTGGCGCGATCTCGCGCTGACCCGCTGGCGCGAGGATGTGACGCGTGATCCGTGGGGCATGTTCGGCTATCTGCGCGACTGCGACAGCGGCCGCGTCTGGTCGACCACGTTCCAGCCCACGCTCGCCGCGTACGACGCGTACGAGGCGGTATTCACCGAATCGCGCATCGAATTCCGCTGCCGCTCCGACCTGCTCGACGCGCACACCGAGATCGTCGTCTCGCCGGAGGACGACATCGAGTTGCGCCGCACCCGGATCACCAACCGCTCGCGCGTCGAGCGCGTGCTGGAGATCACCAGCTACGCCGAGGTCGTGCTCGCATCGGCGATCAGCGACAACATGCACCCGGCGTTCAGCAACCTGTTCGTGCAGACCGAGCTGGTCGCCGCACGCGACGCGATCCTGTGCACGCGGCGGCCGCGCGCCGAGCATGAGGACCAGCCGTGGATGTTTCATCTGGTCGCGCTGCACGACACGGAAAGCGACCAGCTTTCCTTCGAGACCGACCGGCTGCGCTTCGTCGGACGCGGTGGCAGCAGCGTCGATCCGCTGGCGATGCGCGAGGCGGGGCTGCTGTCCGGCAGCGCGGGTTCCGTGCTGGACCCGGTGGTCGCGGTCCGCCATCGCTTCCGCCTGCGCCCCGAGCGGACCGTGTGCATCGACATGGTCACCGGCATCGCGGACAGCCGCGACGATGCTCTCGCGCTGGTCGACAAATACCACGATCGCCATCTTGCCGATCGGGTCATCGACCTGGCCTGGACGCACAGCCGCATCGTGCTCGGCCAGATCAATGTCAGCGAGACCGATGCGCAGACCTATGCGCGGCTCGCCGAGAACATCGTCTATGTCGATCCGATGCGCCGCGCCGCGGCGGCCATCATCGCCAGCAACCGGCGTGGCCAGTCCGGGTTGTGGGCGCACGCGATTTCCGGCGATCTGCCGATCGTGCTGTTGCAGATCGGCGATTCCGCGAAGATCGACATCGTGCGCCAGCTCGTGCATGCGCACGCATACTGTCGCCTGAAAGGCCTCGCGTTCGACCTCGTGGTCTGGAACGACGAGCGCGGCGGCTACCGCCAGAACCTGCACGATGACATCCTCGGCATCATCGCCGCGAGTGCGGAAGCGACCCTGATCGATCGACCCGGCGGCATCTTCGTGCGCAGCGTCGAACAGATCAACCACGAGGATCGCGTGCTGATGCAGGCGGTGGCGCGAGTCGTGCTGTCCGACGAAGACGGCACCCTGATCGCGCAACTGCGCGTGCGCGATGTCACCGAGAACGTGCCACGGCTGGTGCCGTCGCGCGTGCGCGAAGCCGGACCGGTGCAGAACATCGCGCTGCCGCCGCGCACCCTGGTCAACGGCATCGGCGGCTTCTCACGCGACAGTCGCGAGTACGTGATCGCGACCGACGCCGCGCAGCGCACGCCGGCGCCGTGGGTCAACGTGATCGCGAATCCGGATTTCGGCTGCATCGTTTCGGAAAGCGGCGCCGGCTACACCTGGTTCGAGAACGCGCACGAATACCGGCTGACGCCGTGGAGCGACGACCCGGTCTGCGATCCGAACACCGAGGCGTTCTATATCCGCGACGAGGAAACCGGTCACTTCTGGTCGCCGACACCGGCGCCGGCGCCGGGATCCGCGCGTTATCTGTCGCGGCACGGCTTCGGCTACAGCGTATTCGAGACGATCGAGGACGGCATCGCCAGCGAACTGCGCATCCACGTCGACACCGAGGCGCCGGTCAAGTTCTTCACCCTGCGCCTGCGCAACGATTCCGGCCGCGCGCGCAAGCTGTCGGCGACCGGCTATGTCGAATGGGTGCTCGGCGATCTCGCCGCAAAGACCGGCATGCACGTCGTGACCGAGATCGATGCCAGCGGCGCGCTGCT
>JBIODY010000032.1:0-12312 GCA_044445505.1 Lysobacterales bacterium | reverse complement strand
GATCCAGCGCAACCTCCAGGTCATGGACACCAGCGCGATCTCGCTGTGCCGCGACAACAAGATCCCGCTGCGCATCTACGACATGTCGCGCGAAGGTGATCTGATGCGCATCATGCGCGGCGAGCAGATCGGCACTCTGGTTGGAGCTAGCTGACAGAACGCGGCCGTCGCGTCGTCACGGGTGCGCGGTTCCACGGAGCGCATATCGCAAGGCGCTTGCGCCGGGAAGGAATCACCGTCATGCATTGCACCGCGCGTTGGCCACTGCTTCTCGCCTTCATCAGCACGCCGTTCGCGACGGCGGCGGACCTGCTCGTCGATCACGTCAACGGCTACACGCTGGACAGCGCCGGCAAATTGCAGCGCTTCGAGGCGTTGTTGGTCGATCACGGCAAGGTCGCGCAGACCGGTGGTCATGCCGAACTCGCCAGCCGTGCCGGCAATGCTCGCGTCGTCGACGGGCATGGCCGCACACTGCTTCCCGGCCTGATTGATGCGCACGGGCACGGGCACGCGCTCGAGCTCGGCTTCGCGCGCAACCAGGTCGACATCAGCGGCACGCCGTCGCTGGATGAGGCACTCGCGAAGGTGAAAGCCTACGCCGCGGCCCATCCGGATGCACGATGGATCACCGGCGGCGGCTGGAATCAGGAAATCTGGAAGCTCGGCCGCTTCCCGACCGCGCAGGAACTCGACCGAGTAGTCGGCGATCGCCCGGTATGGCTGGATCGCGTGGACGGCCACGCCGGCTGGGCCAACAGTGCGGCGATGAAACTCGCCGGCATCACGCGCGGCACGCGGGACCCGCAGGGCGGCCGCGTTGAGCGCGACGCGCACGGCAATCCGAGCGGCGTGTTCGTCGACGCGGCGAGCAAGCTGATCACGCAAAAGATTCCGGCGCCGACACGGAAGGACGCCGCGGCCGCACTGGACACCGCGCTCGCCGAGCTCGCGCGCGACGGACTCACCGGCGTCGGCGATGCCGGCATCGATCTTGCAAACTACCGGCTCTATCGCCGCTACGCGGACGCACACAAGCTGACCGCGCGCATCTACGCGATGATCCGCCACACCGGCCACGATTTCGATGTGATCAGCAAGGACGGTCCATTGCTCGATTATGGCGACGATTTCCTCACCGTGCGCACGGTCAAGCTGTTCGCCGACGGCGCGCTGGGCAGCCGTGGCGCCGCGATGCTCGCGCCGTATTCGGACGACCCGAACAACAGCGGGCTGTTGTTCCACACGCCGGACGAATTGACCGCGATGGTCGGCAAGGCACTCGGTCACGGCTACCAGGTCTGCATCCACGCGATCGGCGACCGCGCGAACCGCGAGGTACTGGACAGTTTCGAAGCCGCATACAAGGTGCATGGCGTCGCGGATCTGCGCAATCGCGTCGAGCATGCGCAGATCGTCTCGCTCGAGGACATCCCGCGTTTCGTTCCGTTGCAACTGTGATCGCGTCGATGCAACCGACGCATGCGACCTCCGACATGAACATGGCCGAGGATCGCGTCGGCCACGAGCGCATCAGGGGTGCCTACGCCTGGCGCACCTTCCTCAAGCAGGGCACGGTGCTGGCCGCAGGCTCGGATTTTCCGGTCGAATCGCCGAATCCATTCTACGGCCTGTACTCGGCCGTCACCCGCCAGGACCATCAAGGTCGGCCGCCGGACGGCTGGTATCCGCAGCAAAAGCTGACGCTGACCGAAGCGCTGCGCGCATTCGCGCTCGACGCCGCCTATGCCGAGCATCAGGAGCAGACGCTCGGCACGCTGGAGCCCGGCAAGTGGGCCGACTTCATCCTGATCGATCGCGACATCTTCGCCGGCAAACCCGCAGAAATCTGGTCCACGAAAGTTCTGCAGACGTGGGTCGGCGGCAGGCGCGTGTACGCCCGCGCAGGGCCCGACTGACCCGAACCGGCGCCACCGCACGCGCCGACCGGACTTCGCGATCGGTTTTCGGCATACGTTCCAGCTCATTCGCCGAAATATGCCGTTCCGCGCCATTCTCCGAATTGATCCTGTTGAAGGCTCGAAACCTTCGGCAGCCCGAACGGATCGAACGCCCTCTGTTTTCCGCGAGCCAGCCACGGATGCGGCCTGCCAGCGGCACGTGTGGAGGATTCGACAATGAAATGCCTGTTCGCATCCATCGCTGCGGCGCTGTTTGCGGCATATGGTGGCGCCATCGCCGCCGACAACACCCTGGAGACGGTCATTGTCCACCGTGGCGACCTGAGCGTGGACTGCACTCCGCCGTCTTCGGTGCCGAGCTGTGCCGCGCTGCATACGAAAATACGCGCCAATTTCAGTCCGCGTGAGATCCAGGTGCTGTTCGGCGCGAGAACGGCGACAGCGGAAGCGCCGACCGCGTACCCGCACCTCAAGGAACGCTATGACGCCTTCATGAGCGGAGTCGACGTCGCGGCGCTCAAGAAACCGGGCGCCATGCAGACCGCGAAGTGAGCAGCGGCCGAGGGCGGCAAGATTCGAATTCGTGCCCCGCCCCAAGGCGGGGCTCTTTTTGCAGACGCGCGTGCAAACGGCTGGGGTGACGAACGCGTTCTCCACGCCTGCTGAAATCCGGTTGCGGCGCGGCGTGCGGGCGTCCGTCCGCTGCGGCATACTCGCCCAGCACGGGTTCCTGCCGAGGGGGCGGGAATGGACCGATTCGATACCACGCGCTGGTCGCTGGTGCTGCATGCGCGGCATGCGTCGCAAGGGGCGCGCGCGGCGCTCGACAGCCTGTGTCGTACGTATCGACCGCCGATCCTGGCCTACATTCGCCGCCGCGGCTATGCGGAAGATGCCGCCGAAGATCTCGCGCAGACATTCTTCGCACGCTTCGTCGAACATGCGTATCACGCGACTGCGGATCCGGCGCGTGGACGCTTCCGTGCGTTCCTGCTGACGGCAGTCAAGCGTTTCCTGATCGACTGCGACATGGAACAGCACGCGCTCAAGCGCGGCGGACAATTCCGCTTCGAGCCGCTCGACGTTGTCAGCGAGGCCCGCATCGCGGGCGTCGACGACCCGGAAATGGCGTTCGAGCGGGATTGGGCCGTGGCCGTGCTCGACGCGGCGCTGGCGCGCCTGCGCGCGGAAGCCCGACAGGCCGGCCGCCTCGCGCTGTTCGACGATCTGCTCGAATTCCTCACCGAGGCGCCGGATGAAGCCGATTACGCGCGCGTTGCCGCTGCGCATGGTCTGCGACGCAACACGCTGGCGGTCGCCGTGCATCGCCTGCGCCAGCGCTTGCGCGAAGTCGTACGCGAGGAGATCAGCGACACGGCTGCGAACCACATCGAACTCGAACAGGAATTGCGCGACTTGCGCGTTGCATTCCACGCGACGATGGGCTGAGCCGAGGATGTAATCGGCGAGGCGCGTCCTGGAAGAAGCGTGATGAAGACGGTTCAGCCAAGAAAATGACGACGCCCGCGACGAGTGGCCATCATCACGACTTCGCGACCACCCGCTGGTCGCTGGTCACGCGCCCCGAACGTCCGCAAGTGCCTGGCACGCGCGACGCGCTCGCCGAACTGGCGGTCAGTTACTGGTATCCGATCTACGCCTATATGCGCCACGGCGGGTATTCCCCACAGATCGCGCAGGACATCACGCGCGGTTTCCTGCACGAGTTGATCCGGTCCGCGCGCGAAAGGCCGCAACCGGCGCCGAAGCAGTGCTTCCGCGACTTCCTGCTGGCGCGTCTCCAGGTGTTCCTCAATGGCGACCTGCGCGCCATCGCTGCCGACGACGAAGGACCCGATGGGTCGACGCGCGAGGAGCTTGAAGCGCGGAATCGGCTCGACAACGCCGAAACCGACTCGCCGGAACAGGCCTATCAGCGCACCTTTGCGATCGAGATCATCGCGCGCGCGTTCCGTCATTTGCGCACTGAAGCCGGCACCAATGACCATATCGACATGTACGAGGCGATGCGGCCCTTTCTCTCGCGCGAACCGGGGCCGGCCGACTACGACGATCTTGCGCGCCGACTCGACGCACGACCGCTCGCGCTGGTCGTCGCACTGAAGCGGCTACGTGAGCGGTTTCGCGAACTGGTCGCGCGCGAACTGTCCGATACGGTCGGCGCGCCGGACGACCTCGTCAAAGAGCAGAAGACCCTGCACGATATCCTGCGCCGGCCGAGCTGACGCGATGAGCGCTGACAGCTCCAGGTTTCATGCTGCCGAAGATCGGCGGGCAGCGCGTGCATCACCGCGTCACGACGATCACGCAGCCCTCGCCGATCTCGCCTTCGGCAGTTTCTCCAAGGCGCAGGTCGACGAAATCGACGGCGCCAAGCCGCTCGCGCTGCTGCGCACGGATGCCCTGCAATTGGACCTTTCCGATCCTGCGCAGCGCCAGTTCGGCAACTACGAGTTGCTGGAGCTGATCGGTGAAGGCGGCATGGGTGTGGTGTATCGCGCGCGGCAGGTTTCGCTGGATCGCGAGGTCGCGATCAAGCTGCTCGCGGCCGGGCCATGGGCCTCGCGCGCGTTTATAGAGCGCTTTCTGCATGAGGCTCAGCATGCCGCCCGCATGCAGCATCCGAACATCGTGACGGTGTACGAAGTCGGCAGCGCCGAGGGATTGCATTTCTTCAGCATGCGACTGGTGCGCGGATCCGACCTCGCGTCGACCCTGCGCCGCGAAGGGCCGTTCGAGCCGCGCCGCGCCGCCGCGCTGATGCACACGGTCGCCGAGTCGGTCGCCTATGCGCACAGTCTCGACGTGCTGCACCTGGATCTCAAGCCGGCGAACGTGCTGCTGGACGAAGACGGCCAACCGCACGTCGCCGATTTCGGTCTCGCGCGCAGGCTTGATCGCATGATCGCGTTCGACAATACCGAGATCTGCGGCACGCCGAGCTACATGGCGCCGGAGCAGGCCGAACTCGGTGCGCTGACCCCGGCCACCGATATCTGGGGTCTCGGCGCAGTCCTCTATGAACTGGTCACCGGAAATCCGCCGTTCCGCGGCGAGTCCGCGCAGGCCACGCTGAAGTTGTTGCGCGAAGGCACGCTGCGTCGGCCGCGGCGCACACGCCGGCACCTGCCGCTCGACCTCGAGGCGATCATCCAGAAAGCGCTCGCGCGCGAGCCGACCCGGCGTTATGCGTCGGCGCGCGCGCTGGCCGACGATCTGGCGCGCTTTTGCGAGCACCGCATGGTGCGCGCGCGGCCGTTGAACGCCGCCCAACGCACCGGCCGCTGGATGCGTCGCGAACCGAAACTCGCGGCGCTCGCGATGCTTGCGTTCGGCGCGCTGCTGCTGGGCCTGGTCGCGACCACGCAGCAATGGCGCCGCGCGGAGAGCAACGCAGCCGTGTCGAGCGAACGCTTGTGGGAAAGCCGGCGCGACGCGGCGCTGCGGCTGCAGACCGACGGCAAGGGATTCGCGGCGCTGGCGCCGCTGCTCGCCAACATCGACGAGCAGGAGAAATCCGGCCGCGCCGATGCCGCGAGCGTCGAGCGACGCGAGATCGGCATGATCCTGGCTCAGGGCGTGACCCTGATCGATCGCATGATCGTGCCGGATGCACGACCGCTGGCGAGCGAACTCAGCGCGGACGGAAAGCTGCTTGCCATCGCATTCGGCGACCAGACCGTGCGCTGGTACGACACCGCCACGCTCGGCGAACGCGGGCGAGTGGATCTGGGCGGGTTGTCCACTTCCACCGGCGAGGACATCGCGCCACGACTGCTGCGTTTCGTCGACAACACGCGTCTGCTGGTAACCCTGGACTGGGAGGATTTCCTGACCAGCCCGACCAACCGTAACACCTATCTGATCGACCTCGCGCATGCGCGCTTGCTGGAACCGCCTGCCGGCTTCGTCGACTTGTCCGATGTAACCTACAGCGCCGGCGCACGCCATGCCTTGCTGTGGGATCGGCATGGCAATGTGCAATTCTGGCAGGTCGATCCGTGGCGGCCGCTGTCGTTCAAAACCGGCGCCGGACGCTTTGACGTATCCGCTTGGCTGCTCGGGCGCGGCGGCCGCTTCGCACTCCGCTCCAGCGGTTCCAATCGGATCAATCTCGCCCTGTACGATCCTCACGATCTGTCTGCCGGAACATCCATTGCGCTGCCCGGTTTTGCCCAAGCTACCGCGTGGACCGAGGACAATGCCGGTTCGCTCGTTGCGCTGGGCGACTCGACCGGGCGTGTCTACATCCTCGATCCCGCCACAGGTGCGTTGCGCCCGTTGCCGGCGCCACCGGGGTCGGAAGTGAAATGGCTGGCCTTCAGCGAAGACGACGCATGGCTGGCAGTTGGTCGTCGTGACGGCGCCGCGTTCGCATTCGATGTGGCGAGCGGCAACCCGCTCAATGCCGGTGACATGCAGCAGAATTTCGACGTGCGCCAGGTCGCGATCAGCCATCGCGAGCGCCTGTTGGTGGCAGCCGGTTTCGGCGAAACCGCACTCTGGCGCGTGCCGGAATCAGGGCCGACCGGCCTCGAGGCCACGCGCCTGATTGCAAGCCCCGCTCAATCCGGTGCGTTGACCAACGCGGTCGGCACTGCCCTGCAAAACGGCCTGCTCGCGACCGCGGACATGAGTGGTGAAGTTCGCTTGTGGCGTCTGCCGCGGGCGACCGTCCTGCCCGCGTCGCCCGGCCAGGGCACGATGAGTGTCGCGGGAAATCTGTATTTCGATGGCGAACACCTGCCGGATGTGGCCTGGAACAAGGTGCGCATCGTCTCAACCCGAGGCGCGACGCCGACGCCATGGGTCGAGTTGCCCCAGCCTATCGCATATGCCGAGTTGCTCGATGCGGGCAGCAGCTTGCTCGTTACCGCAGGACCGGCCATGTACGTGTTCGATGCGGCCAGCATGCAGCTGCGCTATCCGCCGGTGGCCCTGCCGGCAAACCCGATACGCATGACCGCCGGCGGCTATGGCGGCATGGCCATCTTCGCATTCGGCAAGAACGGCGATAGCGGATTTGAAGAATATCTGCGTGCCTACGATCTCGGATCCGGACGGCAACGCGGCGGTGAGGAGACCCTCACGGGCCCATTGCGACAGTTCGAGCTGTCGGCTGATGCATCGCGC
Source organism: Lysobacterales bacterium (assembly GCA_044445505.1). Taxonomy (GTDB): domain Bacteria; phylum Pseudomonadota; class Gammaproteobacteria; order Xanthomonadales; family Rhodanobacteraceae; genus Dokdonella_A. The sequence goes on along the minus strand of JBIODY010000032.1, from coordinate 5,236 downwards.
CTCGTGGCGGTCGGTCCCGAGCACGGCGCGACCGACGTGCTGGATAGCACGACACTGCATCGCATCGGCAGTTATCCGCACAATCCCGAGCAACCTGTCATCTGGACGAGCTTCGTGCCGGGATCACAACGGCTGTGGCTAGTCGCGCGTGATCTCGATGAAGCGACCGAGGACAATACCCATCTGTTTGCCTGGAATCCGGCAGCGAACTCACTGCTCGAGCAACACACGATTCCTGGAAGCTACCCTATCGGCCTGACCGCGGCCGCCGGCAAGCCCGTATTGGCAACGGCCGACCAGGGCCTGCTCGATTTCGCCGCGGCGTCTCCTAGCAACCAGCGGCATTTGGGCGCGCGCGAGGAAAGTACTTCGGTATTCGCCGTCAGCCATGACCGCCACACGATCGCGCATGTCTACGGCCGCGACGTGCAACTGTTCGACGCCGCGACACTGACCGCCGTGGGACCGCCGTTGCGCTCGAACCTGGGCGCGATCTCGATTCCGGTTTCATTGGCGTTTTCCACGGACGATCGCTACTTGCTCGGGCGTTCATCATCGGACAACTGGCTGCTATGGCCCCTGGCGACGGATTCGCGCCGGCTGCACGAAATCCGCGCCGACGCCGAACTGCTCGGCGGCGTGCCCGGCGCACCGCGCGTACTGCTAATGCCGGGCAAGGAGCAAAGCACGCGCCTGCGCAGTCGCGACCCCGGGCCGTTGCCGATGGATGAAGATCGGCCACAGCCGGCTGCGGTACGCATGATCGACGGCGTGGCCGTGCCAGCGCGCCCGCCAGGCCTCGACCCACTGCTGCTCGATCTGACGGACGCGTATACCGCAGCACCGACAGCGCGTCGCAATCTGCTCGGCACCGTGATGCCCACGCTCACAGACATTCCGTGGGGTGTGCCGCATCTGGACGGCATCGACTACGACGTGCGCGGGATCATCGAACTGCGCGGGCGTCCCGGCGGGACGACGACCGCAGGCGACGTCCAGTCCAGCACCAGCGGAATCAAGCTGCCGGCGCGACCGATTGCCGCCTTGCATGTGCTGATCTCGGCGGCGCAGGTGACGCCCATCCCGGACCAGCGCACCTATGCCTCCATACGTTTGAACTACCGCAACGGCAGCAGCGCGATGCTGCCGATACGAACGCAACGCGAGGTGCCCGGCTACACCGACAACGATCGCCCGGTACCGGTCGCGTGGGCCATGGGCGAGCACCTGCGCCTGGTCGGCTTCACCAAACAGGCCCTGATCTGCAATCCACGCCTTGCCAATCCGCACCCGGAGCGCCTGATCGCGACCCTCGACCTGGTGGCGTCGAGCGAACTCTGGTCGGAACCCGTATTCATCGCCATCACCGCCGAGCCGGTAATCGTCGCCGCCACTTCCGGAATGACGAAGTGACGACCCGCGAATCTAGCCCTGTCGACGCGCGTGCCGACTCCGCACGCGCAAGGCCGCCTGCCGGCGGCACCTTCAATGGAGTCGACCACGCGGCACGATCAGCCGCAAGGAGCATGCAATGCGCACGTTCAAACCGTCCTCGATCGTGATCCTCGCGCTCTGCTTCAGCGCAGTCGATGCCCAGGCCTGCGGCGAAGTGATGTATCGCATGGGCAACGCGCTGCGCTATCACGCGTTCATCACGCGCAATCCGGCGACTATCCTGCTGTATGTCGGAACGGCGGCGCGCGAACACGCGGCGAACGATCCGATCAAGTTTCACGACAACCTCGAAAAAGCCGGTCACAAGGTCACTCTCGCGAATGGACCGGATGAACTGACGAAGGCGCTGGCGACGCATCCGTACGATGTGGTCATCGCCTATGCCGGCGATCTGGACACGGTGGCCACGCAGATCGCGAGCGGCGCACGCGAACCGACGTTGATTCCGGTGGTCGACCGTGGCGCGCCGAACGAGCGGCAAATACGCGAGCGCTTCCCGCGGATCGTTTCCGACGACGCGAACCTCAACCAGTTCCTGAAGGTGATCGAGCAGTCGATGAAGGCAAAGGGGGCCTGATATGCGGGCGCATGGGGAAGGGGTGAAATCCGGCGCGGCGGCGCAGCGTCGCCGTGCCTGTGGCGCCTGGATCGCGTTGATGCTGGGCGCATTGTCTGCGCCATCCGCGCGCGCACACGATGGCGAGGCGCCATCGATTCCCGATGCCGCGCTGCAGCCGATCGATCAGGCCCTGACCGAAACGGCCAAGGGGCACGGCTCCGTATCGCTCGATTACCAGAATACGTTCGTGAACGGATTTCGCGCGACCAATGACGTCATGCTGCCCATTGGCACGGTGCGCATCGACAGCCTGCTGCTGAACCTGGACTACTACTTCGCCGACCGCTGGTCGCTGCATGTCGGCCTTCCGTTCGTGCGCAACCGCTACACCGGCGCGGCGCCGCACTGCCCGACGACCGCGCCACCGCAATGCCAGGGCCAACCAGCGCTTTCGCCGCAGCACCCGGAATCGCGCTTCCTCGACGACGGCCGTTACCACGGCACCTGGCAGGACTGGAGCGTCGGGGTCGCCTACCACACGCACATCGGCGACTACTACCTGACGCCCTCATTGACCGCATCTCTTCCGAGCCACGACTACACCTTTTTCGCCAACGCGGCCGTCGGCCAGGATCTGTGGCAGGTGCAGCCGGCGATCGAACTGGCCCACCAGTTCGCGTTTTCGAATATCTACTACCGCATTCGCTACGGCTACGTGTTCGCCGAAAGAACCCTCGACACCAGCATCAATCATCACCGCCTCGACCTCGAACTCGGCTATTTCCTCAACGACAAGTGGTCGTTTCGCGCTTACAGCATCGCCAAGAAAGGGCACGGCTATCTCGCCGAGGATCTGCTCCCGATCACCCAAGGACAGACGAACGCCTACTGGTATCACCACGACCAGATATCCAGGCACGACTACGCCGCGGTCGGCGCCGGCTCCGACTACCGCTTCGCCGATCACTACACGCTGTCCGCGTCGGCGCAGAAACTGATCTGGGGCCAGACCGTGTTCAACTTCCGCTACTCGCTCGACGTGCAGCTGACCAGGGACTTTTGATCAGCGCGTCGCCTGTCCCCGCCGTTTTCCGTGTAATCGCCGGCGCAATTTGCCGAACCATGCAAGGGAGCGTTGCGACAACGCCTGTCGTTCGCGCCGATGTCGAAACGCGAGCGATTGAACCGCCGAACCCCGATCACCCGGAGATGCGCCATGCCGACCCGACTCGATTTCGATCTTGACCGCTCTATCGCTAAACTCGATCTGTCGCCTGCGCAGTCCGGCATCTTCGCACCGGGTATCGAAGCGATCGAGATCACAGACGAGGAGGTGCGCCGTTTCAACGACCTCGCTCGTTCGCTCAACGAGGCGATGCCGCCGCTCAGCGCCGACCAGCTCGCCGGCGTCGCACGCCGCGTGTTGCGTACAGCCGCGACCGGTGGCGAGTCGCCGTTCATCCGCTCGCGCATGCGTCGCGCCGAGGAAATGCGCGAAATGGTTGCGGACCATGCGTGGCCGCTGGAAGAGATCCCGAAGCAGCGCATCCACGACTTGCTTGCGTATCTCGACGATCCGCATGGGTTGATCGACGACGACGTACCGGTCGTCGGCCTGCTCGATGACGCGCTACTGGTCGACATAGCGATGGACACCCTGCGCGACGAACTCGACGACTACGCCGACTTCTGCCGCTTCCGCCGCGCTGCGGCGAACCAGCGCGGCGCAGCAGACAACACCGAGCTGGATCGCACACGCTGGGAACGCGAGCGCGACGACGAACTGCGCCTCGAACAGCAGTTGCGACGCGTGCGCGGTTCGCAGTACGCCGCCGGCGCGGCCGAGCGTGTTTTCCACGTCTGTTGAGGTGGTTCGCGCAGGCGCGCGCCGGCGCAGGACGGCACAATGGCGCCGCACGAAATTCCCTGTCGAGGCGAAACGAGGCGATTCGATACGACGCGCTGGTGCTGCATGCGAAACCGGAATCGCAGTCGCGCGTGCGGCGCTCGGAGGCCTTTGCCGCGCCGGTCACACGCCGATGCTCGCCCACATCCGTCGTCGCGGCCTTTCGCCCGCGTCCGCGTCCGTCGAATCTCGATGCGTTCATCCTAGTCGCGCTCAGGATTCTCATCGCGACAACAACCCTGGCCCCTGCTGGGTGTTGCATTTGGAGGTTCAGGCCGCCACGCCAGGTTTCCGGCAGACGTTCTGAAATTGAAATTCGGCTGCGCAAGGCCGACCTTCGTTCGCGCTCAAAGCGCGACTCTCGGCGCTTTGCCCGCTCAATACGCTTGCATTCGTGCGCACTGCATGGCCGCTCACAAAATCGCCGCACCGCTGCGCATTGAGAGCCCGACACTCCGTTGCGTAACTCTCGCGCGAGATTCCCGAACTAGAAGATTGAAGGCCTCACAAACCTTCGGCGGCCCGAACGGATCGGACGCCCCCGTTTCCGCAAGCCAGCCAAGGATGACTTGCCGGCGGTTTTACCGAAGGCGCTGATCATGAAACCCCTGCTGCTTGCCACCATCGCCGCGTCGCTGTTCGCAGTCTGCGGCACTACCAACGCTGCTGGCCAAACTCCTCACCGGTCCAAGGGTGTCCCCGCGCAGTACTGTGGACCAAGTCGCGGCCGAAGCGGGCGTTACGCCGATGCAGGTCAGAATGGTCCTCGGTGACCGTACGGAATACGCGGGCTACCGCACCAGTTTCGACTTCATGGCGATCCGGCTGAACCAGGCCATGGACCGGCTGGCGGCGCGGTCGGATGTCGAGCGAGCACGCGCCTTGGCCCAGGTGCCGACGAAATCCGACGCGCGCGACGACGTTCAGCGCTGACGAACCGCTTGGACCCACCGATACTTCGCCTCTCGACGCGGTCGGCAGAGTTGCTTCCCCGGCCGCGTCAACGAGAACGGCATTCGCTGGCGAACCCTTCAGTCAGCGCGATCCCGCCCGCGCCGAGCACTCGGCCTTCACGGGTGCATCGGCTGGCAGGCGGGTCAGCACCTGCTTGCCCGCTGCTATACTCACCGGCCACTCGCATAACAGAACGGTGGCGCACGATGCTCGACAACGTCAAGAAGGACGCGCAGACGCGCATGCAGAAGAGCGTCGATGCGCTCAAGCACGAGCTCATGCGGCTGCGCACTGGTCGCGCCAGCACCGCGCTGATCGAACCGTTGAAGGTTTCCTACTACGGCACCGATACGCCGATCACG
>JBIODY010000031.1:0-12369 GCA_044445505.1 Lysobacterales bacterium | reverse complement strand
TTCTTCGGCGGCTCCGCCGCCGCCACCGCCGCCGCCGGAGCCGCCGAAGAAGCCGCCGCCGAAGGTGATCGAAAAGGTCCAGCCGCCGCCGCAGGCACCGCCGCCGCCGCCCGCACCGGTCGTGGTCCAGGAAGCGTCGCCGATGTCGACCGCGGCGCCGCCGCCGGCGCCACCCGCACCGCCGGCACCGCCGGCCGATATCGCGCCGAGCGAGAACATCAGTTACCGTAAGATGAGACCGCCGAAATATCCGCCGCAGGCGGCGCGTCAGCACCAGCAGGGCAAGGTGTTGCTGAAAGTGCTGGTCGGCGTCGACGGGTCGCCGGAAGAGGTGACGATCGAGAAATCGAGCGGTTCGCGCCTGCTGGATCAGGCCGCGATCGAAGCAGTGAAGACCTGGAAGTTCAATCCGGGTATAAAAGGTGGCAAACCCAGTCGTGGGTATGCCTTGGTCCCCATCGACTTCAATTTGTCCCAATAGGGTAGCGCCATGCAGCAAGATGCCTCTCAGACTCCCGCAGCCGCTCAGCCGGCTGTAATCCCTGCTCCTGGCGGCGGCAACAATGCCGCGGCGATGAGCCAGATGGGATTCCACGACCTGATCCAGAACTTCGATGCTCTGGGTTGGCTCGTCTTCATCACGCTGGCCGTGATGTCGCTCGCCTCGATCTACTTCATCGTTTCCAACTTCCTGCGCAACGCGATGGTTCGCTCGCGCATGGAGAAGGTGATCCATACGTTCTGGGATACGCCCTCCGCGCAGGACGCGGTGCGCTTCCTCGAGGATCAGCCCAAGGGCGAGCCGTTTTCGAAGATCGCGCTCGACGCCGCGTCGGCCGCAGCCCACCATCAGCGCAACGAGGGCAGCCGTCTTGTCGAGGCGCTCAATCGTTCGGAGTTCATCGATCGCGCATTGCGCCAGGCAGTCGCCCGCGAGAGTCTGCGTCTGGAAGGCGGCATGACCCTGCTCGCCACGGTCGGTTCGGCGGCGCCCTTCGTCGGCCTGCTCGGCACCGTCTGGGGCATCTACCACGCACTGATCAAGATCGCCGCGTCCGGCAACGCCTCGATGGAAGCGGTGGCCGGTCCGGTCGGCGAGGCCCTGATCATGACCGCGTTCGGTCTGTTCGTCGCGATCCCCGCGGTGCTTGCCTACAACTTCTATGTGCGCCAGAACCGCGTGATCTATGCGCGCTTCGACGAGTTCGCACACGACCTGCACGATTTCTTTGCGACCGGTTCGCGCGTCGAAGCGGGTGTCGCGCCGGTCGCTGCGAGGAAGTAAGTCATGGCCATGAGCTCAGGTGGTTCGGGTGGCGGCCCGATGTCGGAAATCAATGTCACGCCGCTGGTCGACGTGATGCTGGTGCTGCTGATCATCTTCATGATCACGGCACCCTTGATGTCGCACAAGATCCGCATCGACCTGCCGCAGGCGAATCCGAACACGATCGATACCACGCCGCCGGAACCGATCGATCTGGCGATCAAGGAGAACGGCGACCTGTTCTGGAACGACGAGCCGGTCACCGATGCGATCCTGCAGGCCCAGCTGCGCGTCGCTGCGCAGAAGAGTCCGCAGCCGGAGCTGCAGATCCGCGCCGACAAGCCGACCCAGTGGCAGAAGATCGCCACGGTGATGGCCGAGGCGAAGAGTGCCGGCATGGTCAAACTCGGCTTCATGACTACCGGCGCCAACAGCCAGTAGCCGGAGACGTCAGGCACCGGCCAGAGACGGCGCTGCAGCAAATGCAGCGCCGTTTTCGTTTGAGCCGAAATGCGGCGACGCTCGCGCAGGACAGTGGATGGACCACGCGCGCCGCTCTTCAGGCGGCGGCCAGAATCTCCAGATACCTGCGCACGGTCGCCGCAAGGCCGTCGTACAGCGCGTCGCCGATCAGCGCGTGGCCGATCGACACCTCGGCGAGGAACGGAATCGCTCGCTTCAGCGCGCCGAGATTGCGTTGGTCGAGATCGTGACCGGCGTTGACGCCAAGGCCGGCGGCGCGGGCACGACCGGCGGTACGTACGCACGCCTCGAGTGCGCGGGCGTGGTCGCCTCGCGCGTACGCGTCTGCATACGGCTCGGTGTAGATCTCGATGCGGTCCGCGCCGATCTCGGCGGCGCGCTCGACATCGACCGCATCGGCATCGACGAACAGGCTGACCCGGCAACCGAGCGCCTTCAACTCGCGCACCAGCGGTGCAAGCCGTGGCGCGTCGGCGCCGAGGTCGAAGCCGTGGTCCGACGTCAGCTGCGCGTCGCCATCGGGAACCAGGGTCGCCTGTGCCGGCCGCGCCACGCGCACCAGTTCGAGGAAGCCCGGATAGCTGCCGCGCGGCGGCGCGAACGGATTGCCTTCGAGGTTGTATTCAATCACTTGTGCATTCGTCCCTGAATGCCGAAGGCCAGAGCGGCCATCCGTGACAGCTTTCTTCAACAAGAGCAGCTCTGCGCCGACACGCAACACGTCATCGACACGGATATGGCGCTGGTCCGGTCGCGGGTGCACGGTGATGCCCTGGCAGCCCGCCTCGATCGCGACGCGCGCGGCGACCACCGGGTCGGGGGTCGCATGGCCGCGCGAATTGCGCAGCACGGCGATCTTGTTGATGTTGACGCTGAGGGCGGTCATCGTCGCGCGTCCCGGGAATGCGCGAAGTATATCGGCGCCTACATGCCGGCATCAGGCGCCGGCCGCGCACCGCCACGCGATGTCGGCAATTGAGCTCAGCGGCAACTCTCCGGGGTCTGCTTCCATGCGACCGGATCCCAGTACGCGCCACCCTGCGGATTGCTGCGTTGGTCCTCGTTGAGGCGCGCGGCGATCAGCGTCGTGGTATCGGGTGCGACATCGACGCTCAGCGTCTTGTAGCGCGCGCTGGAAACGCCGCCGTTGCGCTGCTGGTCGTTGAAGCTGAGATAACGGCTCTCGATCTGCTCGCCGACCTTCACCGTGTGCGTGCCTGCGGTCACCCGGAACGCACGCGTCCCGGTCGGTCCGGGCGTGATCCCGTCGATGCTGATGATCTTCGCCGCATGCAGGTGGTCCTGGCGTGGCGCGACGTCGAAATCGCTGATCCGCCCGCAACCCTGCATCGCGACTTCCCGCTCGCCCGACGTCGCGCCCGACGCGGCCGATGCGAGCGCGACCCCGTTGCCGACGCTGAGGTGCATGGCCGGCAGGTACACGCCGGCGAGCTTGCCGGATACCGCGCGCGGCGCACCGTCCCGACGCACGTCGAACGCAAGCGTGCTGCCATCCGGAAGCGCGTCGATCGTCTGGCGCAGGCTGGCCGCGGCCGCCGCATCGGCCAGCGAGTTTCCGTTCACCCCGACCAGCACGTCGCCCGCGCGCAGACCCATGCGCTCGGCCGCACCGCCTGGCGTGACCGCCAGTACGTGCACTCCGTCGCCGCGCGCCTGCGCGCTGTCGACGAGCACGCCGAGATTGCTGACCCGCTGTGCCGGGGAGTCGACGTCGAGGCTGATCTGCTGCGGCGGCGGGTTGCCGAATGCACCGCTCTCGATCAGCCCGGTCATCGCCGCTCGCAGTTCCTCGCGCACGCGTTGCTCGACGTTCACGCCTGTGCCCGCGTGCGCAGCGGCCGCCGATGCACCGGCCGCGAGCGGCAGCGCATCGCCGGCATGCGCGGTGCCGAACGCGCACAGAGCAGTCGCGAACGTGCTGGCCAGAAGGGTCCGGTGCAGAATCGATTGTTGGAATCGGCTGTTCATCGTCACTACCTCTCTCGATTTCAGATACGTGTAACCGCGAGCGCTTCGCTGGTCTCCGGGCCTTTGGCCCGTGTGATCAATCCGCGCAGTGCCTGATTGCGTTCGCGCCACAGCGGCGCAACTTCCTCGGCCGCGGCGCCATGGTCGTAAGCCGCCTGCAAAGCCGCATCGATCACGCGCAGGTGGGTCAGATCCGGTGCGATGCCTTGCGGCGGCGTCGCCAGATGTTGCCATTCGCTCTCCAGCGCGCGCGATTCGCGCTGGCCGCTCGCGATGTCCTGCTGCAACGGCGGCAGCGGGCGCGGCAGCAACATGGCGATCGCGCCGATCGCTGCCGCTGCGGCCAGCGCAAAACCACCGCGGCGCAGGCGCAACTGGCGCTGCCGCGCGGCGACCACGCGCGACCACAAGGCCGGATCCGGGTTGAACACCGGCAGTCGCATCGGATCGATGCGTTCGTTGCCGGCATGTTCATGGTCATGCATCTCGTGTTGCCTCCTTCGGTCCCGGTGCGTTGAGCCGTTTCAGTGCGCGCGCCAGGATCGATTTCGAATAGCTCTCGGTCTGCCCGAACAACTCGCCGAGTTCCTTGTGCGTGTAACCCTCGACCTCGTGCAGGATCACCACGGCGCGCGCGCGCGGCGGCAAGCGCATCAGCAACGACCATGCATCGGTGCGACTTTCCGCATCCGCGTCCTGCGCCGGCATCGATTCGAACAACGTGTCCGGGTCGTCGTCGCGAAAGCGCTGATGCAGGCGCAGCGCATCGATCGTCGCGTTAGCCGTCATGCGTTTCAACCAGGCGCCGAACGGCGCGTCGCCGCGATAGCTGCGCAAGCCGGCGAACAGTTTCAGGAATACCTCCTGCACGATATCCTCGGCGGCAGCCGGCTCGCCGAGCACGCGCAGGGCGAGGTTGTAGCAGGTGCCGCCGAAGCGCTCGTAGATCGCCGCGAACGCCGCCATGTCTCCGCGTCGCGCACGCTCCAGCGTGACCCGGTCCAGCACTTGGCCAAATCCGGAACTCACGCGCGGGTTCTGTCCGTCGGCCATGTCATGCACAAGGACGCTCCGCAGCGGGTCAGCGTCGCAGGCAGGCCGTTCATGGCAGCAGCGTGAACGTGCGTAGCAGGCGGGGCGGGCCGTGCCAGGCCAGCGCGCCGAACAGGCCGGGCGCAGGATCGAGCCGGTGCAATTGCCACCGCTCCGGCTCGCCCGCCTGCGCTGCGATCCTCAGCAGCGAAGCGATCTCGCCATCCGGGTCCAGCTCGAACTCGATGCGCTCGAGGCCGAAACCGATGCCGACGCCCAATGCTTTCAATACCGCTTCCTTGTGCGTCCACAGGCGCAGGAATGCGCGCAGCCGCGCGTGCTCCGGCAGGCGTTGCAGCGCACGCGCTTCAGGTTCGGCAAAAAAACGCTTCGCGATGCCATCCAGCGACAAGCGCCGGTCGATGCGTTCCAGGTCGATGCCCAGCGCCTGCCCGCGCGCGAACGCGAGCAGCACCTGCGCGCCGGCATGGCTGAGGTTGAATTCGATGTCCGGCAATCCGGGCGCGAACGGCTTGCCGTGCGCGCCGCGTTCGATCGCGGGCGGCGCGTCGAGATCCGCGTACCTGCACAGCAGTCTGGCCAGGACCATGCGCGCCGCGCCAGCCGTCGCCCGCGCGCCGGAGTCGGTATGCGTGAAGAACCAGACATGGATTTCGCCCTGCCCGAGCGGTGGCGCGCTGGCGCGTGGCGCGAACACGGCGACGGCGGAATTCCCTGGCATGGCCGCATGCTTGGCGCTGCGCACGGTTGCGTCAAGCACGGGACGATCATTCGCCATGCGCTGCCGCTCGCGGCTCATCGGTCGGCGCTCACTTCACCAGCCGTTCGTCGACCAGGTTCTGCACCACCGCCGGATCGGCCAGCGTCGAGGTGTCGCCGAGCGCGTCGGTCTGGTTCTCGGCGATCTTGCGCAGGATGCGGCGCATGATCTTGCCCGAGCGCGTCTTCGGCAACGCGGGCGCGAATTGCAGATAATCGGGGGTCGCGATCGGGCCGATTTCCTTGCGCACCTGCGCGATCAGCTCCTTGCGCACGGCCTCGCTCGGCGCCTCGCCGGCCTTCAGGGTGACGTAGGCATAGATGCCTTGGCCCTTGATGTCGTGCGGGCAGCCGACCACGGCGGCTTCGGCGACTTTCGGGTCCGCGACCAGCGCGCTTTCTATTTCGGCGGTGCCGAGGCGATGGCCGGAGACGTTGATCACATCGTCCACTCGTCCAGTTATCCAGTAATAGCCGTCGTCGTCGCGGCGTGCGCCGTCGCCGCTGAAGTACATGCCCGGATAGGTCTTGAAATACGTGTCGATGAAGCGCTGGTGATCGCCGTAGATCGTGCGGCTCTGGCCGGGCCACGAATCGGTGATGACCAGGTTGCCCTCGCAGGCGCCGTCCTGCACAGCGCCGTTCGCATCGACGATCGCGGGCTTGATGCCGAAGAACGGCAGCGTCGCGGAACCGGGCTTCTGGTCGATCGCGCCGGGCAACGGCGAAATCAGGATGCCGCCGGTTTCGGTCTGCCACCAGGTGTCGACGATCGGACAACGGCCATCGCCGATCACGCGCCAATACCATTCCCATGCTTCCGGATTGATCGGTTCGCCGACCGAGCCGAGCACGCGCAATGACGCGCGCGATGTGCTTTTCACCGGCGCTTCGCCCTCGCGCATCAATGCGCGGATCGCGGTCGGCGCGGTGTAGAACAGGCTGACCTGGTGCTTGTCGATGACCTGCCAGAAGCGCGATGAATCCGGAAAATTCGGCACACCCTCGAACAGCAGCGTGGTCGCGCCATTCGCGAGCGGGCCGTACAACGCGTAACTATGCCCGGTGACCCAGCCGATGTCGGCGGTGCACCAGTACACATCGTCCTCGCGCAGGTCGAACACGCATTCGTGCGTGTAGCTGATGAAGACCAGGTAACCGCCGGTCGTGTGCAAAACGCCCTTCGGCTTTCCGGTCGAACCGGAGGTGTAGAGGACGAACAACGGATCTTCGGCGTTCATCGCAACCGCTGCGTGTTCGCGCGATTGGCCGTCCATCAATGCATGCCACCAGCGATCGCGCGGCGCTTGCATCGCGACCGCGCCGCCGGTGCGCCTGACCACGAGCACGGTCTCGACACTGTTCGTGCCGGGCCGCTGCAACGCTTCGTCGACGTTGGCCTTGAGCGCGATGCGCTTGCCGGCGCGCAAACCCTCGTCCGCGGTGATGACCAGCTTGCAGCTGCAATCGGCGATGCGCCCGGCCAGCGAATCGGGCGAGAAACCGCCGAACACGACCGTGTGGATCGCGCCGATCCGCGCGCAGGCGAGCATCGCGACCGCGGCCTCGGGAACCATCGGCAGATAGATCGCGACGCGATCGCCTTTGGTGATACCGAGGTTGCTCAGCAGGTTCGCGCAGTTGCACACTTCCGCATGCAGTTCGCGATAACTGATCCGCCGCGATTCGGCGGGATTGTCCCCTTCCCAGATGATCGCGGTCTTGTCGCCGCGCGTCGCCAGATGGCGGTCGAGGCAGTTCGCGGCGAGGTTCAATTCACCGTCGGCGTACCAGCGGATATGCAGGTCGGCCGCATCGAACGAGGTGTCCTTGACCCGCGCATATGGCGTGATCCAGTCGAGGCGCTGGCCGATACGGCGCCAGAAACCTTCCGGATCGCGGACCGACTCGGCGTAATCGCGCGCATACGCGGCCTTGTCGATGCGTGCCTGCGCTGCGAACGCGGCGGGAACGGAATGCAGGGTCGACATGGCTACTCCTCGATGGGTGTGCGGCGATACTCCGCAGTTTGCCATGCGTGCGCAGCGCGGATGCGCAGCACAAACGAGAAGGGCCGGATCGAGATCCGGCCCTTCGAGGATACTTGCTGCGAAGCGTTATGCGGCGCGCTTGAACAAGCCGATCAGGAACAGCAGGATGATCGCACCGATCGCCGCATAGACGATGCTGCCGAGGATGCCGGTCAGGCCGAGACCGAGACCCGGCAGCAACAGTCCGGCGATGAACGCGCCGACGATGCCGACGACGATATTGCCGACCAGCCCGAAGCCATGCCCCTTGACGATCTGTCCGGCGAGCCAACCCGCCACCGCACCCACAATCAGGAAAATGATGATCGATTCGAGCGTCATGCCAAGCTCCCCTCACGAAGTCGCGGGTTGCGACGCCTGATTGTGCCGCAGACCCGCGGATGACGCATGGTGCGATGCCGCGAAACCCGCGGTCGCCGCGTCGATCCGGTCATGACGCGGACTTGGACTCGCCCCCGCCCCCGCCCGACGCGGCCGTCGGCGGCCCGGGCGCAGGCTGCGCAGTCGCGGCGGCGCGACGTTGTCTCAGCATCGAAAAATCCTCGCCCGATGCCATCGAGGCCTCGGGTCGCGCGCTCGCCGAGACGCGGTCCGCGGCCAGCGCAAGAACGAAGCCGAGAAACCCGAACACGCCGAACACCAGGCCGATCGCGAGCAATCCGGGGGACTTGGCGATGAACACCACGCCGAAACCGAGTATCGTCAAACCGAGCAGGAGCCAGCGGGCCATGGCGCACCTTCGCGCGGAATCGTTGCGAAGCGTCACGCTAGCAGAAACGACATTGCCCGCGAACGTCCGCCGGTCGGCGCATCGTCGCCGGTCACGCAGTTCCGGGGTCGTGGAGGACCGATGGAATCGCTGCCGCAACTCGCACTCGCCGGCGGTCTCGCCTGGGCCAGCGGGATCCGCCTCTACGCGACGATCCTGATCGTCGGCCTGCTCGGTCGCTACGGCTACCTGCATCTGCCGGATCAACTGCTCGTGCTGCAGCACACTTGGGTGCTGATCGCAGCCGGCGCGATGGCGGTCGGCGAGTTCCTTGCCGACAAGGTGCCCGGCTTCGATTCCGTCTGGGACGCGCTGCACACCTTCATCCGCATCCCGGCTGGCGCGTTCCTCGCCTGGGGTGCGCTCGGTGATGCGACACCGGTCGCGCAGATGGCCGCCGCCATCGTCGGCGGCCTGATCACCGGGGGCACCCATCTGGCGAAAAGTGGCGGCCGCGTCGCGATCAACACCTCGCCGGAACCATTCTCGAACTGGACCGCGAGTGCGGGCGAGGATGGCCTCGTGCTCGGCGGGTTGTTCCTGGCGATCCAGCATCCGGCCGTGTTCCTGGTCGCGCTGGCGCTGTTCCTGGCTCTGGTGATCTGGTGCGTGCCGAAACTCGTGCGCTTCGTCGCGCGCCTCGCACGTCGACTCGGCGGCCACGAGCGCGCCGGAACATCCATCGCGAGATAGTGACGTGCAGGTCGATAACATGCGGAACGCGGCACAAGGATGTGCCGCCGCGGCGAGCACGCAAGTGCGCGTCGCGACAAAGGTGGCGCGGCTTTGCCGCGGCCGTTTGTTGCAAACCGCGGCAGGATGCCCGGTTTTGCAAACGGCTCAAAGTCGTGCCGAAACGCAGCCGACCGGCATCGGAACGAGGCGGGAGAGGAGGAAGCCGGGCGACGGGGTAGTGTCGTCAGGCTCTGCCGTTCCGATGCCGGTGCTGCCGGAAGGGCTGCCGCGTTCGCGACGGGCCCGACCAACGGCGGCTGGCGGTTCAAGCGGTGCAAGAACCGGGCCGTGCATCCAGCGTAGGCCAATCGCGTGGCCAATGGACGGCTTCCGGCTTCGCTTCGTCGCGGAACAGGCACGGCTGGCAGCATTCGCAAAAAAATCTCGCGGGAACCCGCGGATTCGCCGCTGCGGTTGCCGAAACCGTTCGTACGAAGATACCGCGAGGGCCGGCCGGCAGGCCGGCCCGGCCCGGTTGGGAACCGGCCATGACATGCGTTAACATCGCGCCCTTGTACGAGCCATGGCGGGAGGTTCGTGTGGCGAGTGTCAAAGCGGAACTTGGCAACGTCGCGCAGGCGATGTCGACCTCGCGCGCGCTGCTGTTGCCGCGCCAGCTATCGGACGATGAGTTCGCGCTGTTCGGCCGTGTCGGCGAACACCGCACGATCCAGCCCGGCGAAGTCATCTTCCGGCGCGGCGAGCTTGGCCGCAGCATGTTCATCGTCGAGTCCGGCCAGATCCAGCTCGAATTCGGCGACGGCATGCCGGACAAGCTGATCGGCGCGCGCGAGTTCTTCGGCGAGCTGGTGCTGTTCATCGGCAGCCACACGCGCGTCGCCAATGCGGTCGCGCTGAATCCGGTTTCGCTCTGCGTGGTCGAGCACGACACCTTCGATGAGCTGATCTCGCAGGCGCCGCGCCTGCTAGCGCAATTCATGCGTCGCTCGTTCTCGTACCTCGTCGCCAGCGAACAGCAGTTGATCCAGAGCCTGAAGCGCCGCAACGAAGACCTGATGGTCACCCTCGACTCGCTGCGCCAGACCCGCACCCAGCTCTCGACCGCGCAACGCCTGGTGCAGACCGACGAGCTGACCGGCCTGTGCAACCGGCGCGGTCTGTACATGTTCCTCGAACGCATGCAGGAACACCGCCTGCCGGGCACCGTGCTCGCCCTGCTGCTGATCGATCTCGATCGTTTCAAGCAGATCAACGATCGCTGTGGCCATCTGGTCGGCGACCAGGTGCTGCGCGCGATCGCCGAGGAAGTGCAGAACGCGGCCTCCTCGACCGATCTGCCGTGCCGGCTCGGTGGCGACGAGTTTGCGCTGCTGATGCAGGTCACCGGCGAGGAAGAGCTCCGCGCACGCGCGACGCAGATCGTCAGCGCAGTGCATTCGCTGCGTTTTCCGACCTGCAAGGACGGCCTCGGTGTCAGCGTCAGCCTCGGCGGCAGCCTGTGTTCCGAGGGCGCCGACTGGGCAATCTGGTACAGCGACGCCGATGCCGCGCTGTACGAGGCCAAAGGCCGCGGCGGCGACGGCTTCCAGATCGCGGTACCGAGCGCGGCACAGACCGACGCCTTGCACAGCGTGATGTAGGCAAAAGCTTCACGCGCGCAGGAGCGGTTCCTGCGGCGAGCGATGGCGGTGAGACGTCGCGCGAACAGGTCCGCGCCTTGGCGCGGCCGACGATGGCATTGCCGGCACGGTGCGTGCAAGATGCGCCGCGGGCCCTTGGCAACGCCCCGCAACGAGCGACCAGGCCATGAACGCACTCGCACAATCCGCATCGCCGAGCCCGCAGACTGCTGCGGTGCCGCTGCTGCGCACCCTCGTGTTGTGCGATCTCGTCGACTCGACCGCGCTGGTCGAGCGCCTCGGCGACCAGCACGCGGCCGAGCTGTTCCGCAAGCACGACCGCCTCGCCCGCGCCCTGCTCGGCACATACGGCGGTCGCGAGATCGACAAGACCGATGGCTTCCTGCTGATGTTCGACCGCCCGGTGCAGGCGGTCGCATTCGCGCTCGACTACCAGCGAGCGCTGAAACGCCTCGGCGCGGATGAGCACGCCCCGCTGGCCGCGCGCGTCGGCATCCACGTCGGCGACATCCTGACCTGGGACAACGCGCCCGACGATGTCGCCAAGGGCGCCAAGCTGGTCGAGGTCGAGGGCCTGGTCAAGCCGATCGCCTCGCGTCTGATGCAGCTCGCGCTGCCGAACCAGATCCTGCTCTCCGGCGTCGCCTACTCGCTCGCCCACCGCGCCCAGGGAGAACTCGGCGCGCAGCTCGATGCGGTGCGCTGGCGCACCCACGGCCGCTACCGCTTCAAGGGCATTCCCGATCCGATCCCGGTGTTCGAGGTCGGTGACGAAAAATTGGCGCCGCTGAAGGCGCCGCCGTGGTCAGGCAAGGCGCATCGCGAGACGCCGTTCTGGCGCCGCCCGGCTGCGATGCTGTTCGAGAGTCTGGCGCTGCTTGCGGTGCTCGCGATCCCGGCTTGGTACCTGCTCAAGCCCGCGCCTGCGATCGCGTTCGCGAACCGCGACTGGGTCGTGGTCGGCGACCTCAAGAACCTGACCGGCGATGCGCGCTTCGACGAGTCCATCGACACCGCGTTCCGCATCGGCCTCGAACAATCGCGCTACGTCAATGTGATGTCCGATCTGAAGACGCGCGAAACCGTGCAGTTGATGCAGAAGGATCCGGACAAGACCGCGATCGACCGCGCGATCGGCTCCGAGATCGCGATCCGCGACGGCGCGCGCGCGCTGATCCTGCCGACTATCGCCGAGATCGGCGGTCGCGTGCGGGTGACGGCCGAGGTGATCGATCCGAACACGCAGACCACGGTCTATTCGGAATCCGCGGACGGCACCGGTGCGGCTTCGGTGCTGCCTTCGCTGGACAAGGTCAACCAGAAGCTGCGCGTGCAGCTGGGCGAAGCGTTGGCGACGGTGTCGAACGAATCGAAGCCTCTGGACAAGGCGGCGACCGGCAACCTGGAAGCGCTGCGCGCGTATTCGCTGGGACTGCACGCGTGCAGCATCGGCAACTGCAAGGAAGGCATATCGTTGCTGCAGCAGGCCGTGAAGCTGGACCCTGGTTTCGCCCTTGCCCACGTGCAGCTTGCGGGTTCCTACAATGACATCGGCGAGAACACGGCTGCGTTCAAGGAAATCAGCCTTGCAGCGGCATTGCGTGACCGGCTTTCGTCGCGGGATGCGCTGTACGTCGATGCCTGGCAGGCATTGTTCGGCAC
>JBIODY010000030.1:0-12519 GCA_044445505.1 Lysobacterales bacterium | reverse complement strand
TGCGTTTGCTTTGCTACCGGGTTACCCCCATCCGGCCTGTCGGCCACCTTCCCCCGCTGCGCAGGGGAAGGGAAGGCAGCTTCAACACTCGATGACGTTGACCGCCAAGCCGCCGCGCGAGGTTTCCTTGTACTTGTCCTTCATGTCGCGGCCGGTGTCGCGCATGGTCTTGATCACCTTGTCGAGCGAGACGCGATGCTTGCCGTCGCTTCTCATCGCCATGCGCTGCGCGTTGATCGCCTTGACCGAGCCCATCGCGTTGCGTTCGATGCACGGGATCTGCACCAGACCGCCGATCGGGTCGCAGGTGAGGCCGAGGTTGTGTTCCATGCCGATCTCGGCGGCATTTTCCACTTGATAAATACTTCCGCCGAGCGCGGCCGCCAAACCTCCCGCCGCCATTGAACACGCGACGCCGACCTCGCCCTGGCAGCCGACTTCGGCACCGGAGATCGACGCGTTCTCCTTGTACAGGATGCCGATCGCGGCCGAGGTCAGCAGGAACTCGATGATGCCGTCCTCGTCCGCCCTCGGGCAGAAGCGCTCGTAGTAGTGCAGTACGGCCGGCATGATGCCGGCGGCGCCGTTGGTCGGCGCGGTCACGACGCGACCGCCGGCCGCGTTTTCCTCGTTGACGGCCAGCGCATAGAGGTTGACCCAGTCGAGGATCGTCAACGGATCCTTGAGCGCAGCTTCCGGGCGGTCGCGCAGATCCTCGAACATCGCCGGCGCGCGCCGTTTGACATGCA
This sequence comes from Lysobacterales bacterium, assembly GCA_044445505.1. Lineage (GTDB taxonomy): Bacteria > Pseudomonadota > Gammaproteobacteria > Xanthomonadales > Rhodanobacteraceae > Dokdonella_A. The sequence goes on along the minus strand of JBIODY010000030.1, from coordinate 11,770 downwards.
GGCCGCCGGGCAGGGTGCCGCTCTCGCGCATGCCGCGCGCGACGCAAGCCTGCATCGCCTTCCAGATCGTCAGCAGGCGTTCGCGGATTTCGGTTTCGCTGCGCCAGGATTTCTCGTTCTCGAGCATGATCTGCGCAATCGTCTTGCCGGTTTTTTCGCACATCGCGAGCAGCTCGTCACCGCTGTGGAACGGGTAGGGCAACGGCGTGGTGTCGGCGACGATGCGGTCTTCGGCGGCCTCGTCCTGGTTGACGACGAAGCCGCCACCGACCGAATAGTAATCGCGTGTCGCCAGTTCGTGGCCGGCCGCATCGTAAGCGGAGTAGCGCATGCCGTTGGGGTGGTAGGGCAGCTTCTGGCGCTTGTTGAAGATGAGGTCGAGCTTTTCGTCGAACGCGATTTCGTGGCGGCCGAGCAGGCGCAGTTTCTTGTCGGCGCGAATGCGCTTGAGTGTGGTCGGAATCGAATCCGGATCGATCGAGTCCGGCATCGCGCCTTCGAAGCCGCATAACACGGCCTTGTCGGTGCCGTGACCGCGTCCGGTCAGCGCGAGCGAGCCGAACAGCTCGCAGCGCACGCGCGCGACGCGATCCAGCACTCCGCCTTCATCGAGCCAGCGCGAGGCGAAGCGCGCCGCTGCGCGCATCGGCCCGACCGTGTGCGAGGACGACGGCCCGATGCCGATCTTGAACAGGTCGAAGACGCTGACGGCCATATCAGGTCATATGGGGGCGAGGATGCGACTATTCTACGACGCGTGGTGGGTCGTGAGCGGCTGAGCGGCGAAGTGGCGAGCCGTGAACCGGCAGCCGGTAGCGGATGGTGGTAGCGGGTAGCGGGAAAGCGCCATGCCCTCGTCATCCCGGCGATCGCCGGGATCCAGCGTCTGTCGATCGCTGCAGGTGCTGGGCTTCGCCTTGCGCCGCCACGACGAGCCTGTAGGCTTGGCGCTTGCCGCTCATGCATCTGACCTTGTTCCAACGTGACGATTGCCCGCTGTGCGACCAGGCGCTGGGCGTGCTCGCGGCCGCGCGCGCGCCGGAGTTCGAGAGCGTCTGGATCGATGACGACGAAGCGCTCGAAGCGCGGTACGGCTCGCGCGTGCCGGTGCTGCGCGACGAGGACAGCGGCGGTGAACTCGACTGGCCGTTCGATGCCGATGCGGTGCGGGCTTTCGTCGCCGGATAGGCGGCAGCTCAGAAGTCCCAGGTCAGGGTCAATTCATTGCCATCGCTGCCGATCGTCGGCGCCATCGCGACGCCGCGTGCTCTCAGTTCGCGATTGAATTGCACCAGGTGATGGCCGATCAGTCCCCCGATCAGCCCGCCGGCCACCACGTCCGTGGCCCAGTGCGCATCGAGCCGGACCCGCGCGACGCCGACCAGTCCGGCGATCCCGTAGGCCGTCGCACCGACCCACGGTGAGTCGTAGTGTGCGGCGATCACCGACGCGAACGCGAATGCGCCGGTGGCGTGGCCGGACGGGAACGAATAGTCGCCCTGCAGCGGCTGGAAGTGATGCGTCCCGAGTCCCGCGTTCGGGCGTGCGCGACCGACGATGCCCTTGATCGTCGATGTGACCAGGGCGCTGATGACATCCGCGGAGAATCCATCCAGCGCCACGGCCTTGGCTTCGTAGTCGTCGGCGGCTGCGCCATAGACATAGAATCCGGCCAGCACCGGCAATCCATATTGCTTGGTGCCGAAGCGCTCCACGCGACGGAAGAAAGCGTCGGATCCGCGACTGCGGCCACGTTGCGCCTCATCGCGAATCGGTTTGTCGAGAAACGCGCCGGCGATCAGCAGGCCGCCGCCGATCAAGCCGGCGTCGCGCCAATCGTCGCGATCCCAGCGCAGCGGTTCGGTGACGGTTTCCCCGGCGTCTGCCCAGAGCAGCTTGAGGTAGTCGACGGAAAGCGGGCTCTCCGGTTCGGCGCGGGCAGTCGTCGCAGGCGTTGGCGGCGGGCCGAAGGAGTCGTCCGCGCCGGCCGCGCTTGTTCCGGCCGCGAACGCGAACCAGCATGCCAGGCAGCGTATCAACCAGGGTTTCATGCCGCCTCCATCGAAACGGCGGACAAGCGCATTCTACTGCGACGCGGCCGCAACGGCCACGCTTGTTCGCGGAGCTGCGGGGTCACCGCAAGGCTTGATCCCGGCGGGCGCCACGAACCGCGGCAAGCTGCTCAGGTGTCGATGGTCGAATGCAATGCGATGCGATTGCCCTCGCTGTCGAGGACGATCGCGCGAAAACCGTGCGGGCCGATCGGATGGGTCGCTTCGAGCACCTTGCCGCCGAGTTTTTCCACCTGTGCGACCGCATCGCGGATGCGCCGGTCTACATTCAGGTAGACCAGCGGGCCGTCCGCGCAACCGGTGTATCCGGCATGCGGAATCAGGCAGCCGCCATTGCCCTTGTCATGCTCGAGGATCGCGAACGCCATGCCGTCGAATTCCATGCGATCCACGCCGATCGCGAGTACGGCGCGATAGAACGCGGTCGCGCGATCCAGATCGGCGACCGGGATGTCGCACCAGACGACGCGGTTGTGGATGGAATTGTTTTCGCTCATCACGAATGCCCTCGGTTGACCGCTGGATCAGCGGCGTATCACTACTGAACCCACAGGTCCGCGCGCGCCGCCTCGATCGACGCGGTGCGCCAGCCCGACTTCACGCCCCAGATATAGAACAGGAGTCCGACCGCGGCCACGACGGCGAGGTCCCAGCCCCAGGTCAGGTAATCCTTGCCGCCGAACTTCGCGCTGCCGGCCCACGACAGCGCGGCGATCACCGGCAGGTACACGATCAGCCACCACGCGCCGCGCAACTGGCGGCCGAAATCGCGCCATGCGTTGCGCGCCTGATAGTAGAAGTACACCGGCAGCGCGACCACCATCAGCAGGATGATCTCGCCGGTCAGCGGCCACTTCGCCCAGTACAGCAGTTCCGTCGCCATCACGAAACCGATGCCGGCGAGCACCGGCAGGCCGACCAGGCGGAACGGGCGATGCATGTCCGGCGCGGTGCGGCGCAAGGTCATCACGCTGACCGGGCCGGTGAGGTACGAGATGATCGTCGCGACCGAGATCACCGCGGCCAGAGTGCCCCAGCCGCGGAAGAAGAACAGGAACAGGAACGACACCACGAGGTTCAGCCACATCGCCGGGCGCGGCACGCCGTAGACCGGATGCAGGCGGCCGAGCACTTTCGGCAACGTGCCGTTGCGCTCCATGCCATAGAGCATGCGCGAGGTCGTCGCGGTGTAAGTGATGCCGGTTCCGCTCGGGCTGACGAATGCGTCGATGTACAGCAGCATCGCCAGCCAGTGCAGGTTGACGATGATCGCGAGCTCCGCGAACGGCGAGCGGAAATCGATGCCGTTCCAGCCGGCCTTCGCCAGCAACTCCGGCGGCACCGAGCCGATATAGGCGACCTGCAGGATCACGTACACGACAGTTGCCAGCGCGATCGAGCCGAGCACTGCGAACGGAATGCTCTTGCCCGGATTCTTCGCCTCGCCGGCCAGGTTCACCGGACTCTGGAAACCGTTGAAGCTGAACACGATGCCGGCGGTTGCGACTGCGGTCAGCACGGCGGCGAAATCCATCGCATGCGCATCGCCGTGGATGCCGACCGAGAAGTTTTCGGTATGGAAGCCGCTTGCGATCAGCGCGATGCCGGTCGCCGCCGGCACCACCAGCTTGAACACGGTGATCGCGCTGTTGGAATTCGCGAACAACTTCACGCTCCAGAAATTGATCAGGAAATAGACGATGACCAGCGCGGCGGCGATGACGAGTCCGGCGACGCTCAACTCGCCTTGACCATCGGGCAGGTGAAAGTAAAGATCATGCGCCCACTGCCACGGCCACGAGGCCATGTACTGCACCGACGCCTCGGCTTCGATCGGGATCACCGAGACGATCGCGATCCAGTTCGCCCACGCCGCGATGAAGCCGACCAGCGAGCCGTGCGAATAGTGGCCGTAGCGGACCATGCCGCCGGATTCCGGGAACATCGCGCCGAGTTCGGCGTAGGTCAGCGCGATCGTCATGATGATCGCCGCGCCGATCACCCAGGCCCAGACCGCGCCGGGGCCGGCGAGTCCTGCCGCGCGCCATGCGCCGAACAGCCAGCCCGAGCCGATGATCGAGCCGAGGCCGGTCAGCATCAGTGCCCAGGGGCCGACGTCGCGGTGGATGGCGTTGGGGTCGGACATGCGTGGATTCCCTGCAGGATCGCTGCGGCTGCGGCGTGAGGACGCGATGGTCGCAGGTCGGGCTGCGAATGTCAGCGGGATCCGCGTGCGGTTCGCCGCGGCGGCGAGTCAGCCAGTCTTGCGGTCGCGCAGGCGCTTGAGGATTTCCGCGCGCGCCTCGCGCAGGATCGAATCGCGGTCGAGGCTTTCGACGATCTCGGTGACCACGCGTTTCGGTCCGAACTCGCCCCAGGATTTCCCGGCGATCAGGTAACGCTCGGCGGCGCGGCCTACCAGTTCGGTCGCGTACCAGGCGAGCGCGCCCTGCGCACCCGCGGTGACGATCGTCGACATGCCGGCGCTGAGCCCCTTCAGCGCCGACGCGACCAGGTGCACGCCCCAGATCGCGCCCATCAATGCGGCGAGCTGGGCCGAGATCACCGCGATCAGCGTCCCGGCCTCGGTCCTGGTCAGGGGCAGGCCGTAGACGCGGCCGAGGTGCATGACCAGCGCCGCGTCGAGCGCGCCGGCCGCGAGCAGGTCGGCGACCGGAATCGGATTCAGCGCGACCGCGACGCTTTTCGCGAGGCAGTACTGGCGGATCACCTTGGTCGCGAGTTCGCGGCGCGCCTCGGTGATGCGCAGCGCGACCTGATCGGAGACGCGCCCGGCGAACAAGCTGGCGTTGAGGGCGGCCAGCGTCTTGCCTTCGCGTTCGACGACCGCGGTCAGGCGCCCGCGCAACGCGTCGAGGTCGGGCATGCGTTCGACGAGCTCGGCCTGTTCGGTGCCGTTCGCATCCACGTGCAAGCGTTTCTGCGGTGCCGGCTGCGCGCTGATCGCGACCACGTCGTCCGCGAGCACCAGACCTTGCGCGTGTTCGCGCAGACGTTCGAGCAGGCGTTCGCGTTCGTCGTCGCGGTAGCGGTCGGCCTTGTTCAGCGCGAGCAGCAGCGGGCGCTCGGTGCGCGCCAGCAACTGCAGCGCGTCGCGCTCGCGTTGGGTCATATCGCCGTCGACGACGAAGATCACCAGATCGCTGACGCCGGCGACGTCGAAGGCCAGCTTCTCGCGCGTCTCGCCGTCCAGCTCGTCGATTCCGGGCGTGTCGATCAGGTGCACGCCGTTGCCGGCGACTTCGCGCCAGCGACGCTGCGCCGCCTCGCGTGTCGTGCCATGCAACACGCCGACTGCGAACGCATCATCGCCCAGCAGCGCATTCGCGAGCGCGGACTTGCCGACGCTGACCCGGCCGAACACCGCGATATGCAGTTCGCCGCGCTCGAGCTTGCCGAGCATCGCCTCGAGGCGGGCGAAATCCGCGGCGAGGCTGCTGCGGATCGGCGCAGGAATCTGCGGGTCGTCGAGCAGCGCGCGCAGGCTTTCGGTGGCTTGCGCGTTGTGTGCGTCGCCGCGTGGCGGCGTGACGACACTGCGCTCACGCCCACGGTCGACGCGCGCAAAACCGGCGCGCAGGCGTTGCCACAGTGAAGCGGGACCGTTCATTCGATGGTTCGCACGCGGGATCCGGCAGGAGCGGCTTCAGAAGCATCGCGGCTGAAGCCGCTCCCACAGGAAGGTGGCCCGCTACTTGGCGACCAGCACGAGATGGCCGTGCACCGGCACGTCCGCGCCGACATCCGACCAGTCGCTGCCGGCACCGAGGCCGAAGTCCGCGCGCTTCAATACGGTATCGACATCGAGCGTTGCGGCATTTCCGCTCTCGGCGAACTTGAGCTTCAGGATGACCGGCTTGCTCCGGTCGCGGATCGTCAGCGTGCCCTTCGCCTCGACGCTGCCGTCGGCGGCCTTCGCGAACGATGTGGTGACGAAATGCGCCTTCGGGAATTTTCCGGTGGCGAAGAAGTCGTTGCCCTTCAGGGTGTCGTCGCGCTCGCTGCTGCCGGTGTCGGCGCTGGCGAGATCCACCGACACGTCGAACTTCGACTGGGCGGGATCCGTCGCGTCGTACGCGATCGTCGAATCGAATTTCTTGAACGTGCCGTCGAAGGATTCGCTCTGGTAACTGCCCTTGAAGCCGAGCGAACTCTTCGCCATGTCGACCTGCCAGTCGCGCGCGAACGCTGCGGCCGGCAGCAGCAGGAAGGCAAGCGTCAGTGTGCGCAGCATGATCGGTACTCCTGGAAGGAAAAGGGCAGGAAGGAAAAGAGGGCAGACGCATTTTCTCCTTGGAAGTGCCTCCGTCCTTTTTTCATTCTCCCGGCAGCATACGCCGCAGCACTTCGTCGCGATTGAAGTGGTGATGGACGAGCGCGATCGCCGCGTGCGCCGCCGCGACCGCGGCGAGGATCCAGAACAAGGTCTCGTGCGCATCGCGCGTGAGTCCCTTGAGCTGTTCGTCGGCGCCGCCGGTGAGGCTCGGCACGTGCACGATGCCCCACCAGTACAACGGGCGCAGGCTGCTCGCGGAGTCGAACAGCCAGCCCGACAGCGGTACCGCGAACAGCAGGACGTACAGCAAAGCATGACCGGCGCGCGCGGCGACGACCTGCCAGTGCGGCATCGTTGCCGGTTCCTGCGGTCGGCGGTCGAACGCGCGCCAGACCAGGCGCAGGATCGCGAACAGCAGGATCGTCAGGCCCAGCGACTTGTGGAAGGAAAAGACCGGAATCACGTTCGGCCGCTTCGGCAGGTCGACCATGACCAGGCCGACCGTCGCCTGGACCAGGATCAGCAGTACCACGGTCCAGTGGAAGAACTTGGCCAGGCTGCCCCAGTGCGTCGCATCGCTTTTCAGCACCATGCCTATTCCTCCGGTCGTGGTCGCGCGGCGTCGCGATCGCGGATGCCTTCGATCTCGAAATGCAGGCTGATGTCCTCGCCGACAACCTCCTTGTAGCGGGTCATGCCGAACTCGGAGCGGTGCAGGGTCGCTGTCGCCGAGAAACCGGCCTTCTGCTTGAACGCATACGGGTCGTTGCCGATGCGGTTCAGCGTGAATGCGACGTCGACCGGTTTGGTCGCGCCGCGAAACGTGAGGTCGCCATGGATCACGCCGTGGGTCGCATCCTTCTGCTCGACGCCGCGGCTGACGAAATGCGCGGTCCCGGCGCCGGATGCATCGAGAAACGCGCCCGATTTCGCGGTGTCGTTCCATTTCGCGTCGCCGAGATCGGCCGAGGCGAGATCGATCACGACGTCGACACGGCTCGCGCTCCAGTCCTTCGGGTCGAACTGGAACCAGCCGTCCTTGACGCGCAGGCGTCCCTGCGGATGCGAGAAATGCTGGTGGTCGGCGCTGAACCAGACTTGCGTGTGCACCGGGTCGAAGCGGTAGGTGTCCGCACCGGCGAGAGCGCTGGCCGGCGCAAGGATCGCGACGCTGCACGACAGCATCGCAAGCGCCGCGGGCAGGGAGAAGCGGGCATTCGTCGACGGCGGAACGGTTCGCATGCCGCCAGCTTGGCAAAAAGCCCGGCTCCGCGCCAGCCTCGGCGGGTAAACGCTGCGTTGCAATGGGGGGGCACGACCGATGCGCGACGGCATACCGACCGATCGCGCACGGGGTGCGCTCCTGCAGGCATGCGTTGAGCTTCCCGATGGTGCAGGAGCCCACCCTGTGGGCGACTGATCCGCGACGGCATGCCGACCGATCGCGCGCAGTTGCTCCTACAGCGGCGGTTCACCGGGATCGCGCGCCGCATCGAGGGCGAGCCGTGCGATGCGTTCGAGGCGTTCGCGCGCGGGTTCGGCCAGCAGCGCACGCACGCGCGTTTCGATGTCGGCGACATCGAGCGTCGCATGCGCGGCGAATGTTTCGGTCAGCGCGTGGCCGAGGCTGTCGAACACGAGGCCGTAGGCGATCGCATGCAGCACGCCGCCGCCGAGCGTGCCCAGCCCCGGAAACGCCTTCAACGCGTTGCCGGCGATCGCAAGCACGATCGCGGTCGTGTTGCGCACGGTGAGGCCGACCCGCGACAGCAGCGCGTCGATGTCGAGTTCGCGCACCGCGACGCCATGGATGCGCGCGAGTTCACGCACCAGCGCGGTGCCGAGCGCGCCCTGGATGAGAATGTCGCTGCCGGGTACGACCGCGGCCATCGCGCCGACGATCGCGCGACGCGTGTACTTGGCGACGGTTTGCGCAGATTCGCGCGCGGCGACGCTGCGCGCGAGATCGCTGCCGCGCCGGCCGACCTCGGCGAGCACCGCGGCTTCGCGCGCGGGTTCGAGCCCTTGTGCGCCGGCCGCGGTCACGTCGGCAAGTGCCAAGAGCAGCGGCGTGATTTCCGGCGTGCGCTCGCGCTCGACGCGCTCGCGGCGGCCGTCGGCGAGGACGCGCTCGTAGTGTTCGCTGCCACCGGCGCTGATCGCGACGATGCGACGCGTGTGTTGCGCGTGGCGCTGCGTGAACCGTTGCAGCAGCGCGGCTCGTTCGGCCTCGTCGTAGAGATCCGCCTTGTTCAACGCGAGCACGATCGGCTTGCCGAAACGTGCGAGCCAGCCGAGTTCCGCGTCCTGCGCCCGGGTCAGGTCGGCCGCGGTCAGATAGACGACCGCATGCGCGCGCAACGCCTCGTCGCGAGCGAGCTGTTCGTGGATCGCGCCATCGACCTCGCCGCTGCCGGGCACGTCGGCGATGATGAGCGCGCGGCCGTCCGGCAAGCTGCCGCGGTGATGCCCGACGTGGCGCGTGGTGCCGCCGCGCACGTCGATCTCGGGCACCGCTTGCGGCGCGAGTGCGCGGATCAGGCTCGACTTGCCGGTCGAGATCTCGCCGAACAGCGCGACGTGGATCTCGCCGCTGACGCGACGACGGTCGAGTTCGGTGAGTTCCGCTTCCAGCGCCGCAGTTTCGGCATGCCGTTCGCGCAATGCGTCGATGCGCTGCTCGACCTCCGAGCGCGATACCGGAACCGCGGCATTCAATGCGGTCCTTCGCGCGGGCCGCGCCAGCCGCCACAGCAGCCACAGCAGCGCGCCGAGCACCAGCGCGCCGATCAGGATCAGCGGCGCGCGCAACCAGATCGGCATCGCGGCGACGTGCTGGTAGAACTCGAGCAGGCTGTTCAACGTCGCCACGACCAGGCCGAGCAGCAACGCGGCGCCGATCGCCAGCGCGGCGAGGAGAATCAGGCGGAGTGGCAAACGCGGTTGCGGCATGGACGCGATTCTAGCGGCGTGCAAGGGTCCTCGCCGAAGCGACTCGTAAAGCTCTTGCAGGAGCGGGGCTGCGCGATGTTCAAGCGCGTGGCAGTATCCGCACCGGGGAGGGACCATGCGCAGATTGCTCGCACTGCCATTGCTCGCATCGCTGGTTGCCGCCGGCGCGGGGGTGCCGTCGGCGCCGCCGCAGTTCGTGCCGCTATCGGTCGCCGACGGCCTGCCGTCCAGCGTGGTCTACAAGACCGTGCAGGATGCGCAAGGCTTCATCTGGATCGGCACCCAGGACGGCCTCGCACGTTACGACGGGGTCGGATTCCGCGTGTTCCGGCATGCTCCCGCCGATCCCGCCTCGCTGCCGTCGAACGATGTGTCCGCGCTGCTGATCGATCGCGCCGGCAACCTGTGGTGCGGCGGCGAAGCGTCCGGGCTCAACCGGCTCGGTGCGGACGGGAATACGTTCGCGCACTGGATGCATCGGCCGAACGAACTCGGCACGCTCGGCAGCAACGACCTGTTTGCGCTCGCCGAGGATGCCTCCGGCGCGATCTGGGTCGGCACCTACCTCGGCGGTCTCAATCGCCTCAATGCCGACGGCAGCTTCCTGCATGTCGATCACGATGCCGAGGATCCGCGCAGCCTGCGTTCGAGCACGGTGTATGCGCTGCATGCCGATCGCGCCAACCGCTTGTGGATCGGCACCGACGCAGGCCTCGACGTGCGCGACGCGGACGGGCACATCGAGCACGTCGAGCTGCCGCCGCTGGCGGCGCGCGCCGGACCGTCGGTGGTCATGGCGTTCCTCGCGGAGGACGATGGCAGCGTGCTGGTCGGCACGCGCAAGGGCCTGTTCCACGTCGACGCGACGCTGCACTACGGCGGCGAGCTGGCGAACGCGACGCCGCCGCTTCCGGTATCGGCGCTCGCGCGCGACAGCGAGGGCCTGTGGATCGGCCTGCTGACCGGTCTTGCCCGGCTCGATGCGCACGGCCTGCAGCGCTACAACGCGGAGGAAGCCGCGCCCGGCGCATATCCGGGTACGCACACGATGGACATCCTGCGCGATGCCGAAGGCGGCCTGTGGTTTTCGCTGTTCGACGGCGGCGTTGCGCGCCTGCCGCCGCACTGGCGCAATTTCGCCGCGTTCCGGCACATTCCGGGCGACGCGGCCAGCCTGACGCGATCGCGCGTGAAGGCGCTCGGCGTCGATGCCGCGGGAACCGTCTGGGCGGCGAGTGGCAATGACGGGCTCGATCGCATCGACCGCGCCAGTGGTGCGATCGAACGCTGGGGCGAACGTCTGAAGATCGCCGGCCAGCGCCTGACCGCGGTGCTTCCCGATGGCGACGAACGCATCTGGGTCGGCTTCCAGACCGGCCTGCGCAGGTATTCGCTGCGCACGCTGGCCGCCACCGATCTGCCGGTCGATCTGGTTCGCGCCGATGCGTTGCCGCCGGGCTTCGTCGACAATCTCGCGCGCGCGCCCGATGGCACGATCTGGGCCAGTGCCCACGGCGGCGGCGTCGCGCATATCGGCACCGATCCGGTGCGCGTGCTGCGCCGCTATGTGCCGGCCGACAAGACCCTGCCCGATGCCGACATCGCGGTGCTGGCGCTGGATGCGGCCGGCATTCCATGGCTGGCGACCGCGAGCGGCATCGAGCGCTACGACGCGGGTGCGGATCGCTTCGATACGGTAGCCGGTGGCCCGAAGGAAGCCGTGCATGCGATCGCCTTCGCGCCGGACGGATCGTTGTGGCTGCATCGCCTTGGCGCGCTCGAACGCTATCGCGTCGATGGCGGCGTCGCGCTGATCGAGCAGCGCCTCGATGCCGCGAAAGGCTGGCCGACGCTAAAGGCCGCGGCGCTCGCGGTGTCCGCCGACGGCAGCGTGTGGGTGACGTCGCAGCGCGGCCTGTGGCGCGTCGACGGGCACGCGCAGACCGTCCGCCGCTTCGATGCGCACGATGGCTTGCCGAGCCAGGAATTCCTCCCCGGCGCGCTTGCCGAAGCCGCGGACGGAGCACTGTATGCCGGCTCGCTCGGCGGTGCGGTCGGGTTCGATCCGGCCGCGCTCGAGCTCGATGCACCGCCGCCGCCGTTGCGCATCACCGCGCTCGGCGTGCGCCGCGGCGGGATCGAGCTGCCGCTCGACGCCGGCGCGCCGGTCGAGCTGCACCACGACGACCTGGATCTGCGCGTCGTGGCCCGCGCGTTGTCGTACGCGAATCCGGCGTCCAACCGCTATCGTTTCCGGCTTGACGGATTCGATCGCGACTGGATCGACGCCGAGCATGGCGAACGCGTCTATTCGCAGCTTCCCGCCGGCCGCTATCGTCTGCACGTGCGTGCCGCCAACTCCGACGGTGCGTGGGCGGAAATCGCCGCACCGCTTTCGATCCGCGTCGCGCGCGCGCCGTGGGCGACGCCGTTCGCGTTCGCGCTGTAT
>JBIODY010000029.1:0-12634 GCA_044445505.1 Lysobacterales bacterium | reverse complement strand
GTCGAGCGCGTAGCCGCGGGTCGCGAGGCGCCGGGCGGTGTCGGCAAGATGGCTGCGCAGCAGGGCCGGGTCGAGCATGATGTATTCCAAACGAAGGAAAGCAGCAAATTATAGGGGATCGGCACAGATACCGACGCTGTGAACAAGAGCGCCCCCTTTCCGCCCTGCCGGGCACCTTCCCCCGCTTTGCGGGGGAAGGAACGGCGGTTGTCGTTGGATATCCTGATGCCGCGCGTGCGCAAGGTGCGCGAGACATCCATTCGTTCCCTTCCCCTGCGCAGCGGGGGAAGGTCGAAGCCGCCATCCGGCGGCTGAGGAAAGGCGGATGGGGGCGCCTCTCCTGCCGAATCAATCCGTTGAAGATGCGGCGACCCAGAATCGCAGCAGCAGCGCCGCAGCGAACGCGCACCCGGCGCCGAACGCGAACGCCGCGGACGGCGACAGCGCCGACCAAAGCCAGCCGAACAGCAACGATGCGGGCAGCAGGAACAGCCCGGCGACGAGGTTGTACCAGCCGAACGCGGTGCCGCTGCGTTCGCGCGGAACCAGGTCCGCGACCAGGGCCTTCTCGGTGCCTTCGAGCGCGGCGGTGACCACGCCATAACCCGCGAACGCGACCCACAGTGCCCAGTCGGCGCCCGGCAGCAGACCGATCAGCAGATACGCGCCGGCATACGCGAACCAGGCGCCGCCGAGCACGCGTGCCCTGCCCCATCGGTCGGACAACGCCGACAGCGGCGTCGACAATATCGCCGCGACCAGCGAGAACAGCGCCCACATCAAGGTCACGCGGGTCGCGCTGGCGCCTAGCTCGTTCGCGCGTAGCAGCAGGAACATGTTCGACGAGTTGCCGAGTGTGAACAGCGCGAGCACGCACAGATAGCGGCAAAACGGCGCCGGCATTCCGCCCAGGGTCCAGCGCAAGGATTCTTTCGAACGCGCCGCCGGATGCTCCGGCTCCGGCACGGTGAACGCGAGCACGAGCACGATCAGCGCCGGCACGATCGCAAGCAGGAAGATATGGCGCAGGCTGACTCCGGCCGCCAGCAGCGCGGCGGCCGCGAGCGGCCCGATCACTGCGCCGAAGTTGTCCATCGCGCGGTGGAAACCGAACGCGAGACCGCGCTGGTTCGGCTCCACACTGAGACTGATCAGCGCGTCGCGCGGTGCCGAGCGCAAGCCCTTGCCGACGCGATCGGCGAAGCGGCAGGCGAGGACGCCGAGCCAGCCGGTCGTCAATCCGATCAGCGGACGCGCGAAGCCGGCGATGCCATAGCCGGCGATCACCCACGCGCGCACCTTGCCGCTGCGATCGGCGAGCACGCCGGCGAACAGTTTCACGAGACTCGACACCGCTTCGGCGATGCCCTCGATCAGCCCAAGCGCTTTCGGCCCGGCCATCAGCACCGAGGCCAGATACAGCGGCACCAGCGGATAGATCATGTCGCTGGCCGCGTCGTTGAACAGGCTGATCGTGGCGACCAGCCAGACCGTGCGCGGCAACGCGCGGATCGCGCGGATCATGTGCGGCCCCGGGTGCGAGCGAAGCTCAACACTGATGACTCAGGAAAATATTCGACAGTTCACGCCCTGATCCACGTTCATCGTTCATCCGCGTCGTTCATCCGCATCCGATCTCCCGAGCGCAGCCCTTCGTGCCGCACGCAGCGCCTCGAGCTTGTCGCGGAACTTGCCCTCGAGGCCGCGATCGGTCGGCGTGTAGAAGGTCTTGCCGGCAAGCGCATCGGGCAGACACTGCTGGGCGAGCGCGACGCCGCCGTCCGCATCGTGGTCGTATTGATAGCCGCGGCCGTAGCCGAGGCCCCGCAGCAGTTTCGTCGGCGCATTGCGCAAATGCATCGGCACGTCGAGCGTGCCGTTCTCGCGCACGCTGTCCCTGACCTGATTGAACGCCATGTATGCGGCGTTGCTCTTCGGCGCCACGGCGAGGTAGAGCACGAGTTCGGCCAGGCCGAGCTCGCCCTCGGGACTGCCGAGGCGGTCGTACGTGTCCCACGCATCGAGCGCCATGCGCCACGCGCGCGGATCGGCAAGGCCGATGTCCTCGATCGCCATGCGCGTCATGCGCCGCGCGAGGTAAAGCGGATCGCAACCGCCGTCGAGCATGCGCGCGAGCCAGTACAACGCGGCGTCGGGATCGGACGAGCGCACCGACTTGTGCAGCGCCGAGATCTGGTCGTAGAACTGCTCGCCGCCCTTGTCGAAGCGACGCGTGCGGTCGGCCAGCACCTGTTCCAGCGTCGTATCGTCGATCACGCCGTCGGTGCCGAGTTCGGCCGCAATCTCGAGGAACGTCAGCGCGCGGCGCACATCGCCGTCGGCGGCCCGTGCGATCGTCGCCAGCGCTGCGTCCCCGATCCGGAGTTTCATCGCGCCGAGTCCGCGCTCGGCATCGCCCAGCGCCCGCTCGAGCATGGCCACGATCGCATCCGCCGGCACCGCGTCCATGACATGCACGCGGCAACGCGACAGCAGTGCTGAGTTGAGTTCGAACGACGGGTTCTCGGTGGTCGCGCCAACGAACACGATCACCCCTTTCTCGATGTGCGGCAGGAATGCGTCCTGCTGCACCTTGTTGAAACGATGCACCTCGTCGACGAACAGCACGCTGCGGATGCCGAGGGCAAAACGCTCCGTCGCCTCGGCCAGCGCGACGCGCACCTCGGGCAGGCCCGACAATACCGCCGAGACCGCGCGGAACTCGGCGTCCGCATATTTCGCCAGCAGGAGCGCAAGCGTGGTCTTGCCGCAACCCGGCGGACCCCACAGGATCATCGAATGCACATGCCCCGCCTCGATCGCGCGGCGCAATGGCGTACTCGCTCCCAGCAAGCGCGGCTGGCCGACGATTTCTCCGAGGTTTCGCGGGCGCATGCGCTCGGCGAGCGGCTTCAGGCCCTCGGGTTCGATGAGCGGTGTGCTGGATGGCGATCCGGACTTGCGGCGTGGCATGTCCGCATCATAAGCCACGGCGCGCGCGGCGACCCGGGCCGTCGCCGGGCTGGCGCCGGCGCACGGCAACACCGAAAATCCCGTGTTCGCGACCTATCCGCGCGACGAGCCCGCGGCCAGCGGAAACCATGAACTATCGCCACGCATTCCACGCCGGCAACTTCGCCGATGTCTTCAAGCATGCGCTGCTGGTCGGCCTGCTCGAAAGCCTGCGTCTGAAGCCCGCCGCGTTCTGCTATGTCGATACGCACGCCGGGCGCGCGCACTACGATCTGCGCGGCGCCGAAGCTGCGCGCACCCGCGAGCATGTCGATGGCGTGCAGCGCCTGCTCGATGCGCCCGACCTGCCCGCTGCACTCGAACGCTATGTCGGAGTCGTGCGCGAGTTCGATGCGGGCAATGCCGGCACGCTCGCACGCTATCCTGGTTCACCGGCGATCGCGGCCGCGCTGCTGCGTGCGCAGGATCGGGCGATCCTGTGCGAACTGCACGACGAGGAAGTCGCCGCACTGCGCAACGCGTTGCGCGGCGACGCGCGCTTCGCGATCCATCAGCGCGATGGCTACGCGGCCATGAACGCGCTGCTGCCGCCGGAGCAAAAGCGCGGCGTGGTGCTGATCGATCCGCCTTTCGAGGCGCAGGGCGCCGAGTACCTGCAGATCCAGGATGCGCTCGGCCGCGCGCTGTCACGCTGGCCGAACGCGATCTATGCGGTCTGGTATCCGATCAAGTTGCGCGAGACCGTCGCGCCGTTCCACCGCTGGCTGGCCAGGCACGCAAGCAGCGGCGATGTGCTGGTGGCGGAGCTGCTGGTGCATCCGGACAATTCCGCGCTGCGCCTCAACGGCTGCGGCATCGCGCTGGTGAATCCGCCCTGGCAATTCGACCGCCGGCTCGAAACCTGGCTGCCAGCGCTTGCCGGCCTGCTCGCGCAAAGCCGGCATCCCGATGCGCGAAATGCGCGAATCGAATGGCTGAAACGCGAGTCCGCTTGAACGCAATGTTCACTGCCGATTCAATCGGAAGGGATAAGGTGGCCGAGTCTGCACGAACCGGAGAGACCCCATGCCGCGCGGCGACAAATCCTCGTATACCGACAAGCAGAAGCGCGAAGCCGAGCATATCGAGAAGAACTACGAGAAAAAGGGTATCTCGAAGAAAACCGCGGAGAGTCGGGCCTGGGCCACGGTGAACAAGCAGGACGGTGGCGGCAGGAAGAAAACGGCCAGCAAGGGCACGGCGAAGAAGAAACCGGCGCCGCGAAAGAGCGCGGCGAAGAAAGCCCCGGCGAAGAAGGGCACACGCAAATGAACCCGTCCGCAGCGAACCCATCCGGGCAGCGCAAATGCGCGCATTCACCATGCACGTGCATGTCTCGCGCCCATGACGCGTACTGCAGCGAATACTGCAAGCATGCGGCGACCAGCGGGCCGCCGCGCCAGGAACCCGTCTGCGGCTGCGGGCACGCGACTTGCGCCACGCGCCAGCCGGTGCGCTGATATTTTTCGGCATCCAGGCTGGATCAGCATCGGCTAGATCAGCATTGCCGATTCCTCGAACGGCAACTGCTGCGCGCCCGCATGCGCCAACGCATCGGTGACCGCGGGCGCATGATCGCGCGCATCGTCGATCACCACGAGGATGCGACCGGCCTTGATCTCCGCGTCGAACCGGCGCCTGACCGGATTCGGATAGCTGGATCCGCCGAGCGCCGCCGACCAGCCGCCGACCATGACACCGATCAGGGTCAGCAGGCTGACTCCGGCGAAGGTCATGCCGATCGCCGGCATCCCGGTCGCGACGAGACCGGCGACCAGTGCGACCACTCCGCCCACGCCGGCGCCGCGCAGCGCGGCCGGCAGCGTGTCGGCGGAGGCCTCCAGCCGCTCCACCGGCACGGACTCCATCTCGATATCGGAGCGCGCGACCAGCGAAATATCCTCGTCCGCGACTCCGGCCTCGCGGGCCACGGCGATCGCGCGCCGCGCAGCAGGCAGGTCGGGGGTCATGAACACATGACGGATCTTCATGGCGTCACCTCGTTCGCACGGAGCCCGAGTGCGTAGCGTGCGGCGAGCTGCGTGGCTGGAAAGTGAACGGCATTTCGCCCTCGGCAACCTTGCGGCGCCCTGCGCGCACGGTTCGCGATGCGCGCTCGCTGGTGCCAGCAAAGGGCCGCGCCCTGCCCGCGGGCCGCCACATTCGCGCAGCTATACTTTCGCCGTCATCCGACCGGGGGAGTACACAATGGATCTGCGCACACCCGCGTGCCTTCGGCACCGCGTCCGCACGCTGCTGCTCGTCGTTCTCGCGCTCGTCCTCGCCGCCTGCGACCGGCCGACCGGCAAGCTACCGGACGTCCAGGGCAAGAAGCCGGTAGCCGCGGAGACTGCCAAGCCATCGACGCCCCTGGGTTTCGCGCTCGCCTCGGCGCACCCCGAGCAATACCAGGGCCAGCTCGCGCTCGCGCTGGAGTTCACCCAGGCCCTTGTCGGCACGCAGGCGTTCGACACCCTGATTGCGGTGACCGACGCCAAGGGCAAGAACATCGAAGGCAGCTGGGCGCTCGACGAGGACGGCAAGACGCTGCGCTTCCCGTACGTGCAAGCGGACCAGAGCTATACGGTGCGCCTGAACGCGGCGCTCGCCGCCGCCGATGGCAAGACTCTCGGCAGCGAAACCGCCAAGGATGTCTATACCGGGCCGATGGAGCCGGCCGCGGGCTTCGCCTCGCAGGGCAACGTGCTGCCGGCGCGCGAGACGCGCGGCCTGCCGGTGGTTTCGGTCAACGTCAAGGAAGTCGACGTCGAATTCCTGCGCGTACGCGACAAGGAAGTCGCAAACTTCTTCGCCGCATACCAGAAGAACGGCAAGCGCGGCAGCTGGGAACTCGATCCGCGCGGCAACTGGTACAACCGCAAGGGCTTGCCGGTCGTCGACGTCGCCGACTCGGTCTACTCGAACCGCTTCGCGCTTTCGGGCAAGGACAACGAGCGCACGCTCAACTACCTGCCGATCCAGAACATCGGCGAACTCGCCGAGCCGGGTCTCTATTTCGCGGTGATGAAGCGCGCCGGCACGTTCAGCGACGAACACGAAACCAGCTACTTCTTCGTCAGCGACATCGGCCTGCACACGCGCGCCTACAAGGACGCCCTGTTCGTGCATGCGGCGTCGCTGAAAACCGGTGCGCCATTGAGCGGCGTCGACCTTTCGGTGCTCGACGAGAAAGGCGAGTCGGTGATTGCCGGCAGCACCGATGCGAACGGCAACGCGCAACTCGCGTATGCGCTGAAGGCCGAGCAGGTACTGGTCGCGAAGAACGGCCGGGATGTTTCCCTGTTGCCATTCAACCAGCCGGCGCTGGATGTGTCGGATTTCGCGGTCGCCGGTCGCAAGCAGACATGGTTCGAGGTGTTCGGCTGGGCCGATCGCGATCTGTACCGCCCCGGCGAGACGATCCGCCTGTCCGCCCTGCTGCGTGACTACGACGGCAACGCGATCAAGCCGCAGCCGCTGTTCCTGACTCTGAAGCAGCCCGATGGCCGTCCCTACGCGGAGGCCAAGCTCGATCCGGAGGATCTCGCCTACTTCGAGTGGTCGCGCGAGATTCCGGCCGATGCGCCGACCGGGCGCTGGCAGGTCGAATTCCGCACCGATCCGAAATCGAAGGAGGCGACCCAGGGCCTTACTTTCCGCATCGAGGAATTCCTGCCGGAACGCCTGAAACTGGATTTGTCCACGCGGCAGGACGTGCTCAAACCTGGCGAGGCGCTACAGCTCGCCGTCGAGGGCAACTATCTGTACGGCGCGCCCGCGTCGGACAACCGGTTCACCGCGCGCCTCACGGTCGCGGTCGATCAGCACCCGATCGAAGCGCACAAGGATTTCTTCTTCGGCGATCCGACCATCGACCTGCCGAAGGACGCGAAGGAAGTCATCGACGCCAGGCTCGACGCACACGGCAAACTCGAACAGGATGTCGAACTCGTCGACGCGGCGAAACCGGCGACGCCGATCGCGGCGATGCTGTCCGGCAGCGTCTACGAAACCGGCGGCCGCACGGTCACCCGCACCTTGAAGCGCACCGTGTGGCCGGCGGCAGCATTGGTCGGTATCCGCCCGCTGTTCGACCTCAAGGATGGCTCGGACGCGCGCGGCAATGCCGGCTTCGAATTGATCCGCAGCAATGCGCAAGGCGACCTGCTCGCCGGCCAGCACCTGAAGCTGAAACTGGTGCGCGAATACCGCGATTTCCGCTGGACCTTCGATCATGAAAGCGGCTGGCACTTCGACTACAACGCGCGCTACGAAGAAGCGAAGACGCGCGAGCTCGATGTCGAAGCCGGCAAGGTCGCGAAGTTCGACGTGCCGGTCGACTGGGGCAACTATCGCGTCGAGATCCTCGACCCCGCGACCGGACTGACCACGCGCCTGCCGTTCTACGCCGGCTGGAGCTGGAGCGACGACAATCGCGGCAAGGAAGCGCGCCCGGACAAGGTCAAGCTCGCGCTGGACAAGCCGAGCTATCGCGCCGGCGACACCCTCAAGGTCACGGTGACGCCGCCGCAGGCCGGCCCCGGCGTGCTGCTGGTCGAATCGGATCACCTGCTCTACACGCGCAACATCGACGCCAGACCCGGCGCGACGTTCGAGATCCCGGTAACCAAAGACTGGGAACGCCATGACGTGTATGTCACCGCGCTGGTGTTCCGCGGCGGCTCGGCGAGCGACAAGATCACGCCGAATCGCGCGGTCGGCGAGGCGTTCGTGCCGATCGATCGCGGTGCGCGCAGGATCGAGGTCGCGATCGACGCACCGAAGCTGATGAAGCCGGAGACCGATCTTCCGGTCAGCGTGAAGGCGCCGGCACTGGCCGGCAAGAAGGCCTTCGTGACCGTATCCGCGGTCGACGTCGGCATCCTCAACATCACCCGCTTCGCGCGGCCCGATGCGAGCGCATGGTTTTTCGCCCAGCGCGCGCTCGGCATCGACGCGTACGACCTGTACGGCCGCGTCATCGAGAGCTTCGACGGCGCCACCGCGAAGCTGCGCTACGGCGGCGACATGGCGCTGGCCGCACTGCCGCAGGCGCGCCGGCCGACCGCGAAGGTGCTGACCGTGGACCTGTTCTCCGGCGTGGTCGCACTCGATGCGAAGGGCGAGGCGAAAGTCGCGCTGAAGATGCCGGACTTCAACGGCACGGTGCGCGTGACTGCATTGGTGTTCGGCGAGAACCAGTACGGCGGGACCGACGCCGAAACCGTCGTACGCGCGCCGCTGGTCGCCGAGATCTCGACGCCACGCGTACTCGCACCCGGCGACAAGTCCGCGCTGACCCTCGACCTGCAGAACTTCTCCGGCAGCGAACGCGAGTTCGCGGTGAAGGTCCAGGCCGTCAAGCCACTCGCGATCGACCAGGGCGAACGCAAGGTCAAGCTCGCCGATGGCGCGAAGACCACGCTGAATTTCCCGCTCAGGGCGCTCGAGGGTTACGGCACAGGCAAGATCAATGTCACTGCATCATCGATATCGTCAACCGCTAGCGAGATCAGGATCGACCGCCACTTCGAGATGGTCGTGCGCGCGGCGTGGCCGAGCGTGCTGCGCTCGACGCCACGCACGCTCGAGAAGATCGAGCCGGTCACGCTCGACGCGAACAGCATCGACGGCCTGCTCGCGGATTCGGTCACCGCACGACTGACCATTTCCAGCCTGCCGCCGCTGCCGTTCGCGAGCGCGCTGAAAGATCTGCTGCAATATCCCTATGGTTGCATCGAGCAGACCACCAGCAAGGGCTTCGGCTCCTTGCTGCTGGATGAGAAAACCGCGGCGAACCTGCATGTCGACGGCCTCTCTCCCGAGGTGCGCAAGGCGCGCGTCGAGGGTGCGATCGGGCGCATTGCCTCGATGCAGATCCCGTCCGGCCATTTCTCGATGTGGGGTGGCGACAGCTACGTCAACGAGTTCATCACGCCGTACGTCGTGGAATTCCTCGAGGATGCGCGCGATGAGGGCTTCGCGGTGCCTGACGACCTGCTGCAGAAATCGCTGAAGCGCCTCAACGACGATCTGCTCTCCGGCGGCCATCCGTACTATGGCCACGAACACAGCGACCATCTGCGCTTCGCCGACGAGGCGTATTCGGGTTACGTGCTCGCGCGCGTGAACCGCGCACCGCTCGGCACCCTGCGTGCGCTGTACGACAACGAACGTTCGAAGTCGGTCACCGCGTTGCCGCTGGTGCATCTGGGCATCGCGTTGAAACTGATGGGCGATGCGCCGCGAGCGGAAAACGCGATCGCCGAGGCGTTCGCGAAGAAGGTCGAACGGCCGTGGTATCTCGGCGACTACGGTTCGGACCTGCGCGACACAGCTCTGATGATCGCATTGACGCACCGCTATGGCCTCGGCAAACCCGAATACGATGGCCGGGTGTTCGAACTTGCGCGTTCGATGACGAATCGCGGACATCTCGCCGACGACCAGCAGAAGAAGTACGGCTGGCGCTGGACCTATCTCAGCACGCAGGAGCAGATCGCGCTCGCACGCCTCGGCAAGATCCTGATCAAGGATGGCAACAGCGCGGTGTCCGGAACGCTGGCGATCGGCGCGAGCGCCGCGCCGATCAGTCCGGAACGCCTGTGGAGCCGCGAGTTCGGCAGCGCCGACCTCGCCAAGGGCGTGCGCTTCACGCCGCAGGGCGATCTGCCGCTGTATGTCAGCACCGACATCGCCGGCGTGCCGAAGATGGTGCCGCCGGTCGAGGACCATTACGTCTGGATCCAGCGCCAGTTCTACACGCTGGATGGCAAGCCATGGGAGCCGGGCCCGCTCAAGGAAGGTGACGGCCTGATCGTCGGCCTCAAGCTCGAAGCACGCGAGGCGATGCCCGATGCGCTGCTGGTCGACCTCCTGCCCGGCGGCCTCGAGATCGAGAATTTCAACCTGACCGATGCCAAACAGTGGGCCGACGTGGTCGTCGACGGCATCACGATCACCGACCGCACACAGGCCGCCGAGGTGCGCCACGAGGAATTCCGCGACGATCGCTACGTTGCCGCGCTGAAACTCGACAAGGGCCAGACCGCGCATGTGTTCTACCTAGTCCGCGCGGTGTCGCCGGGCACGTACCAGGTGCCGCCGCCGCTGGTCGAGGACATGTACATGCCGCAGGTGCGCGGCATCGGCAGGAGCGCGCCGGCGTCGATCAAGGTCGTCGAGCCGTAGCGCGATTTACACCATCCCCGCCCGAGGCAGCGCTGCCAAGCCCTCCCCTTCAAGGGGAGGGTTTGTTGGGTGGGGATGGTGTTCGAAGCTGCCCCGATGGCCAAGCGCGAAGGGCAAATGAATGAAACTTTGTCTGCGACACACCGCCAAATGCAGCGCCGTGTTCGTCCTGTTCCTGCTCGCCCTCGCCTTCGCACTCGATCGCCTGTTCCCGCTACCCCTGCCCGACGCGAGCAGCGGCAGCACCGTCGTGCTCGCGCGCGACGGCACGCCGCTGCGCGCATTCCCGGATCGCGATGGCGTGTGGCGTTATCCGGTCAAGCCGGAGGATGTATCGCCGCTCTACTTGCAGGCGCTGCTGACCTACGAGGACCGCTGGTTCTACCGCCATCCCGGCGTCAACCCGTTCGCGATGGCACGCGCCGCCGGCCAGTGGATCGTGCATCGCGGCCTCGTTTCCGGCGGTTCTACCCTGACCATGCAGGTCGCACGCATCCTCGACGGCACGCCGCACAGCGCGACCGGCAAGCTGCGCCAGATCCTGCGTGCGCTGCAGCTCGAGGCGCATTTGTCCAAAAAGGAAATCCTGACGCTGTACCTCGATCGCGCACCGTTCGGCGGCACGATCGCGGGTGTCGAAGCGGCGTCGTGGGCGTATCTCGGCAAGCCGGCATCGCGTCTGTCGCACGCCGAGGCCGCACTGCTCACGGTGTTGCCGCAGATGCCGAGCAGGTTGCGCCCTGATCGCAATGCCGACGCGGCGCGCAAGGCGCGCGACAAGGTGCTCGAACGCATGGCCGATCTCGGCGTGTGGTCGCAGGCCGAGGTCCACGACGCCGAAATCGAATCGGTGGCGGCGCGCGCGCTGCAGCCGCCCCTGTCCGCCGCACTGCTTGCCGAACGCCTGCGCGAGGAGCATCCCGGCGCGCGCCGGATCACGACCACGATCGATGCACAACTGCAGCGCGCACTCGAGTCTCGCGTGACCGGCTATCTCACCCGCCTGCCGGATCGCACCTCGGCCGCGCTGCTGGTCGTCGACAATACGACGCTGGAGGCACGCGCCTATGTTGGCTCGGCCGCATTCGGCGACGAGGCGCGTCTCGGCCACGTCGACATGGTGCGCGCCTGGCGCTCGCCGGGTTCGACGCTGAAGCCGTTCCTGTACGGCCTTGCGCTGGATGACGGCCTGATCGATTCGGAAAGCCTGCTGATCGATGCGCCGCAATCGTTCGGCAGCTATCGTCCCGGCAATTTCGACATGGCCTACAACGGCCCCATCGGCGCCGCCGAGGCGCTGCGCCTGTCGCTGAACGTGCCCGCGGTCGACCTGATCGACCGCATCGGCCCGGTGCGTTTCGCGGCGCGGCTCGCCAACGCCGGATTGACCTTGCGCCTGCCGCGCGGGGTCGCGCCGAATCTGTCGGTGATCCTCGGCGGCACCGGCGTGCGCATGGAGGATCTGGTCGGCGCTTACACCGCGCTGAACCGCGGCGGTGTCGCCGGTCGCGTACGTTATGCAGACGATGACGCGGTTACCGACCGGCGCATTCTCTCCGACGGCGCAGCCTGGATCGTGCGCGACATCCTCGAAGCGAATCCGCGCCCGGGCTATGCGCCGGGCACGTTCGACTCAGGCTCGCGGCCGCGCGTCGCCTGGAAGACCGGCACCAGTTACGGATTCCGCGATGCGTGGGCGGTCGGCGCGACACGCGACTACACGCTCGCGGTCTGGATCGGCCGTCCCGACGGCACGCCGTTGCCCGGCCAGTATGGCTCGGTCACCGCGCTGCCGCTGATGTTCCAGGTCGTCGACAGCCTGCCGCGCAACGCGCTCTCCGCCGCGCCGGCACCGCCGCCGCCAAGCGTGACCCAGGCTGATGTCTGCTGGCCGCTCGGCTTCGCGTTCGATGCGACGCATCATGATCTGTGCCACCAGAAGCACACGGCCTGGGTGTTGAACGCCGTGATCCCACCGACCCTGCCCGAACGCGATGCGACCATCTGGAGCGCCGGCCTCGTGCATCTGCGCACCGACATGCGCACCGGCGTGCGCCTCAGCGCGACATGTACAAGCAAGCAGATTGCAGAAGTGGACATTGCGCGTTGGCCCGCCCTCGCCTATCCGTGGCTGTCGCGCGACCTGCGCCGTCGCGCCAGCCTGCCGCCGCTCGCCAAGGGCTGCGCCGCGGACGGACTCGATGCCAGCCAGCCGATCCGCATCGACGGCATCGCCGACCATGCCGCGATCGCGCGCGCGCCGAACAGCGACAAGCCGGCGACGTTGCGTCTGCGCGCGCTTGGCGCCAGCGGCGGGGTGTTGTGGCTGGTCAATGGGAAACTCGAAGGGGAGACGCACGGCGCACAGCCGTTCGAGCACGCGTTCGAGCAAGCCGGAATGCAGGACATCACCGCGCTCGCGACGACGGGT
>JBIODY010000028.1:0-12715 GCA_044445505.1 Lysobacterales bacterium | reverse complement strand
GCGCTACTACGCACGGCGCATCGCGCAGCTCGGCATCGCGCTGCGTCTCTCGACGAGCGCGACGCCCGCGCTGCTGCAGGAGGGCCGGTTCGATGAGATCGTGTTCGCGACCGGCGTCAATCCGCGGCCTGCGGGCATTCCGGGCAGCGAACGCCCGAACGTGCTGAGCTATGCCGACGTGCTGCACGGGCGCGCCGCGGTCGGTGCCCGCGTCGCGATCGTCGGCGCCGGCGGCATCGGTTTCGATGTCGCCGAATTCCTGGTCGCGGACCCGCCCTCGCCAACTACCGACATCGCGCGCTGGACGCACGAATGGGGCGTCGACATGACGCTTGCCGCACGTGCCGGTCTGCTCAAGCCGGCGCCGGAGCCTCCGCAGCGCCTTGTCTGGCTGCTGCAGCGCACACCCGGCAAGCCCGGCAAGCGATTGAACAAGACCACCGGCTGGGTGCACCGCGCGGCGCTCGCGGCAAAGCGCGTCACGATGCTCGGCGGGGTTGTCTACGAACGCATCGACGACGACGGCCTGCATATCCGCATCGGCGACGAGACCCGAACCCTCGGCGTCGACTCGATCGTGATCTGTGCCGGTCAGGAAGCCAATCGCGCGCTGCACGCGGAATTCTCTGCCTCCGGTATGCCCGTGCACCTGATCGGCGGCGCCGATGTCGCCGCCGAGCTCGACGCGAAACGCGCGATCAAGCAGGGCACCGAACTAGCGGCGATCCTGTGATGACGATCCGGCCAAACCGCTCTTGGCGCACGCCTGCCCTTGATTGGCGCGTGCATCGACTCCACAACGGTGCGGTCCCTCAATGGAGAATCCGATGAAGCTGTACTACTCGCCGGGCGCCTGCTCGTTGTCCGATCACATCGTCCTCGAATGGATCGGCAAGCCGTACGCAACGCAGAAGGTCAGCCGCGAAGAGCTCAAAACGGCGGAATTCAAGCAACTCAACCCGGCCGGAGCGGTGCCGGTACTCGAGCAGGACGGCTGGGTGCTCACCCAGAACATGGCGATCCTCAACTACCTCGCCGATATGCATCCGCAAGCGAAGCTCGGTGGCGATGGCACGCCGAAGGGGCGCGCCGAGGTCAATCGCTGGCTCGCCTTCGTCAACTCCGACATCCACCCGATCTTCAAGCCGCTGTTCGGCGCGACCGGCTATCTCGAAGACCCGGCCGCGATCGAGAAGACCAGGGTGAACGCCAGGGCCACGTTGCGCGACCTGTTTGCGCGCGCCGATGCGCAACTCGCCGGCCGCGACTGGATCGCGGGAAGCCGTTCGATCGCCGATCCGTATCTGTATGTCGTGCTGCGCTGGGCGAAAGCTCAGGCCGTGGATCTGTCGGGCCTAGACAACCTCACGAAGTTCGTCGCGCGGATCGAAGCCGACCCGGCGGTGAAGAAAGTGCTGAAGGAAGAAGGACTCGACTGACGCTCTTTCGTAGGAAAGGCTTGAGCCGCGATGCTTCTGCGAAGAGCATCGCGGCAGAAGCCGCTCCCGCAGAGAGCCGCGCAGTCAGCGCCTGTCGATCGGCACGAACTCGAGATCTTCCGGGCCGACGTAATTCGCGCTCGGCCGGATGATCTTGCCGTCGATGCGCTGCTCGATCACGTGCGCGCTCCAGCCCGAGGTGCGCGAGATCACGAACAACGGCGTGAACAAGGAAGTCGGTACACCCATCATGTGGTAACTGACCGCGCTGAACCAGTCGAGGTTCGGGAACATCTTCTTGATCTCCCACATCGTCGACTCTAGGCGCTCGGCGATATCGAACATCTTCATGTTCTTCTGCGCCGCGGACAGTTCGCGCGCGACTTCCTTGATCACCTTGTTGCGCGGATCGCTGACCGTGTAGACCGGATGGCCGAAGCCGATCACGACTTCCCTGCGCTCGACGCGCGCGCGGATGTCGGCTTCGGCTTCCTCCGGTGTGTCGTAGCGGTTCTGGATTTCGAACGCAGCCTCGTTCGCGCCACCGTGCTTCGGGCCGCGCAACGCGCCGATCGCGCCGGTGATGCACGAGTACATGTCGCTGCCGGTGCCGGCGATCACGCGCGCGGCAAAGGTCGAGGCGTTGAACTCGTGCTCGGCATAGAGGATCAGCGAGGTGTGCATCGCGCGCACCCACAGCTCGCCGGGCTTCGCGCCATGAAGCAGATGCAGGAAATGCCCGCCGATCGAATCGTCGTCGGTCTCGACCTCGATGCGCCTGCCGTTGACCGCGTAGTGGTACCAGTACAGCAGGATCGAGCCGAGCGAAGCCATCAGGCGGTCAGCGATGTCGCGCGCACCCGGCGCGCCATGGTCGTCCTTCTCCGGCATCACGCAACCCAGCGCCGACGCGGCACTTCGCATCACATCCATCGGATGCGCCGATGCCGGCAGCTGTTCCAGTACGGCCTTCACCGCCGCCGGAATCCCGCGCAGCGATTTCAGTTTCGCCTTGTAGCCGGCGAGCTCGGTGCGGTTCGGCAGCTTGCCATGCACGAGCAGGTGCGCGATCTCCTCGAACTCGCAGGTCGTCGCGACATCGAGGATGTCGTAGCCGCGGTAGTGCAGGTCGTTGCCGCTGCGGCCGACCGTGCACAGTGCGGTGTTGCCGGCCGTGACGCCGGACAGCGCGACGGACTTCTTGGGCTTGGGAAGAACTTGCTGATCCGACTCACTCACCTTGCTTCTCCACTTTTGTCGCCGATACGGTTGAATCCTGCCTAGCTATTGCGCTATTCCGTAAACTCTTCATCCGCAGACCGTTCGCACCTCGCGACCGCGGTGTCGGCATCTTCGCGACGCGGCGCACGCTGGTCGAATACGTGGCACTCGTCGAGCACCGAGCAATAGCAGTAGCGCGCTTTCAGCCGGCCTCTCTGTGCACGGAATGCCTTCCAGTCCTCGGCGTTGCCGAGTTTCATGTATTCCAGTCGCTCGTTCGCCGCGAGCACAGTGCTGTTCACGGAGGATTGCCTCAGTTCGCCCTGGTGCGTGACACCAAGCGCGGCAAACACGCGATCCCAATCCGTCTGCGCCTTGCCATCGACGAAAAAGCGCGCGCTTTCGAGCCGTGCCGGGCCAACGCCCTTGTTCAGCACCAACAACGCCTGGTCGGTATCCGAATTTGCGAACATCAGCTGCGTCCAGACCTGCGCCCTGACCTGCTGGCGCTGGATGCTCGCCGTATACGCCGACACGCACAACGCCAGCAAGCCGATCAGCGCAGCTATCAAGGCCGCGACGGCGTCCCAGTTGCGCGCCCGCTTCGTCGAAGACTCCCGCTCAGACATGGCTCAGCCTTCTTCCTTGCCACCAGCGAACAACGCGTCGAGCTTCTGCTCGTAGGCGTGGTAATCGAGGAAGTCGTAAAGCTCGGCGCGCGTCTGCATCGTCGGCACCGCGGCTTTCTGGGTGCCGTCGCGGCGCACGGTCTCGTAGAAATTCAGCGCCGCCTTGTTCATCGCGCGGTACGCGCCGCAACAGTACAGCACGATGTCGACACCGGCCGATTTGAGTTCAGCGGTCGTGAACAGCGGCGTCTGGCCGAACTCGGTGATGTTGGCGAGGATCGGCACCTTCACCGCTTCCTTGAATTCGCGATACTGCTCCAGCGTGATGATCGCCTCGGGGAAGATCATGTCCGCGCCGGCCTCGACGCAGGCGACCGCGCGCGCGATCGCCGATGCGATGCCTTCGACCGCGATCGCATCGGTGCGCGCCATGATCGCGAAACCCGGATCGGTCCGCGCGTCGACCGCGGCCTTCACCCGATCGACCATCTCGTCGTTCGGCACGATCGCCTTGCCGGGCCGATGCCCGCAACGTTTCGCGGCGACCTGATCCTCGATGTGCAGTGCGCCGGCACCGGCCCTGATCAGCGAACGCACGGTGCGCGCGATGTTGAACGCGCCACCCCAGCCGGTATCGGCATCGACCAGCAGCGGCAGGTCGCAGACGTCGGTGATGCGGCGGACGTCGGTCAGCACGTCTTCGAGCGTGCTGATGCCCAAGTCCGGCATGCCCAGCGAGTTCGCGGCCAAGCCGCCGCCGGACAGGTAGATCGCGCGGAAACCGGTGCGCCTGGCCATCAGCGCGGCATACGCGGTGATCGTGCCGACCACCTGCAACGGCGATTCCTCGGCAACGGCGGCGCGGAACCGTGCACCGGCGGACATGGGCTGATTCATAGGCATTCCTGAAAAACCGCGATTCTAACCGATGCCGATCGCGGGCCATCCGCGCGATCCAAATCCGCCGCGGGGATGTCCTCGCAGCGGCCGGGCATCTGCAACCACGCGACTACGCCGTCAACGCATCCGTCCGACGCGTTTCAGCGATCGAGTGTCCAGCCCGGGGAGAAACGCAATGAAACGTCACGCCCGATCCCTGCTCATCATCGCGACATCGATCATGCCGCTGATGGCAAGCGGCTGCGTGGCCGTCCCACCGCGTACGCACTACGGCGTGTGGATACCCGGGCACTGGTCCGCTGCCTATGGCGGCATTGACTGCAGCATCACGTGGCTGCAGTGGCCGGATGTGCCCGCATGGCCGACTTCCATTGCCCGATCGGCGCCGGTCGTCCGAGCAGGTAGCCTTGACCGAATTCGCAGCCCATGCCCCACAGCGCGGCGCGCTGGGCCGGCGTCTCGATGCCTTCGGCGACCACCTGGATGTTCAGTGCGCGCGCCAGGGCGAGGATTGCGGCGACGACCGTCGTGGTCGTGGTGTGCATGCCATCGTCGAGTGCATGCACGAACGCGCGATCGATCTTCAGCATGCGCAGCGGCAGCGAATGCAGATAGCTCAGCGAGGAGTAGCCGGTACCGAAATCGTCCAGCGCTGCGCCCACGCCATGTGTGCGCAGACGATCCAGCATGGCGCGAACGCGTTCCGGATCGTCGAGCAGCGCGCCTTCGGTGACTTCGACAATCAAGCGCACCGGCGACAATCCGGTATCGGCGAGCAGCCGCAACAGACGCTGGTCGAAATCCGCGTGACGCAGGTGCTCGGCCGAGATATTGATGGTGACGAACGCGCCGCGATCGGTCAACTGCGACATCGCGCGACAGCCCAGTTCGAACAGGCGCCAGTCGATCGCCTCGATGTGGCCGCTGTCCTGCGCGACCTTGAGGAAACTTGCCGGACCGATCACCCCATGCAACGGGTGATTCCAGCGCAGCAACATCTCGTAACCCACGATATCACCGTTGTCGATTCGGCACACCGGTTGCAGATGCGGTTCGAATTCGTCGTGCTGCAGCGCGTGGCGAAGCTCGCCCTCCATGGTCAGCACGTCGACGGCGTTCCTGGCGAGCGTTTCGTCGAACAGCTCGAATCGCCGGCGGCCGAGTTCCTTCGCACGGTAGAGCGCGAGGTCGGCATCCCGCACGACTTCATCAGCCATGGTGTAGCTGGCGTCGCCGATCGCGATGCCTATGCTTACCGACGGCTGCAATTCCCTGCCGGCCAGCTGCAGTGGCAATCCGAGGGTTTCCAGCACTCGTTGCGCGACCGCCTGCGCGGTTTGTGGAGTCTTCACGTCCTCCAGCAAGATCGCGAATTCGTCGCCTGACAGGCGCGCCACCATGTCCGGATCGCGCACGCAGTTGAGCAGGCGACGGCCGACCTCCTTCAGCATCTGATCACCGGCGAGATGCCCAAGGCTGTCGTTGATCACCTTGAAGCGATCGATGTCCAGGTACAGCAGCGCGCAGCGCCGGTCCGGCTCGCGCTGCATCGATGCCAGCACCCGCTCCAGCCGGTCGCGCAGATAGTCGCGATTCGGCAGCCCGGTCAGCGCGTCGTGCATGACCTGCTGCTTGAGCTGATCCTGCATGTGTTCGCGTTGCAGAATCTGTTCGCGCAGCTCCCGCGTACGCTCCTCCACCCGCTGCTCGAGCTCCGCATACGCGCTCTGCAGCAGCACGGCAGAACGACGCCGGTGGATGCTGTTGGCGATCTGCAACGCGGCGAAACTCAGCAGTTCCTGGTCGGCCGGAACGTAGATCACGGCGTCGGTGTAACTTTGTACTCCGACCAGGCCGATGACCTCGTCGCGCACGCGCAGAGGCACGCCCAGCCAGCACACCGCGGGGTTTCCGATGCGCTCGATCTCGCCGCGACGGACCAGCTCGTCTATTTGCGCGCGGCCGCCCAGCAGCGGTTCGCCATGACGCAAGACGTACTCGCTCAAGCCGCGCTTCAGCTCGCGCGAAGCGATCCTCGGGGTTCCCGCATCCACGTAATAAGGGAATTCGAGCACGCGCCGGTCATCGGAGAACAGCGCAATGAACAGGTTGTCCGCGTTCAGCAGTTCGCCGACTACCGCATGCACGCGTTGGTAGAACTCGGTCTCGTCGATGTCTGCAGTGGCCAGTTGGGCCAGATGGAACAGCGCCGCCTGCAGGCGCTCGGCGCGCTGACGCTCAAACACCTCCTGTTGCAGGCCCAGGTTTGCCTCGGCCAGTTCGAGCGTGCGCGAGCGCACCTTCTGTTCGAGTTCGTCCTTGCTCTGTTTGCGTTCCAATGCCGTCAGGATGTGGTTGCCGACGAACTCGAGCAGGATCCGATCCTCGTCACTGAAGCCGACGCCCTCCTGGTAGCTCTGCACCACCAGCGCGCCGTGCACCTTCGCGTCGCGCAGCATCGGCACGCCGAGCCAGTCGATGCTGTCGGGGCCATTCATGACCAACGGACCGGATACTTGTTGCTGCAGCTGTTCGGCGCTGCCCATGAGGGCCTTGCCACCGCGGATCAGGTACCACGTGAGGGTGTGTTCCCACCTGCGCATCGGAAAATCCTGCGCGGTATCCGGCGCCTCAGCGTCCTCAACATCCGCGAAGTACAGAAAGCGCAGGCTGTCGCGCTCGGCATCGTGACGCACGATGAAGAAATTCTCTGCGTACATCAACGTGCTGACCATGGCGTGGATGCCACGCAGCATCTCCGGCATGTCGCGGTCGGAGCCGGCCAGGTCCGAGATCGCGAACAACGCGCGCTGCAGGGTTTCCGAGCGTTCCAGCTGTTTGTGCGAATGGTGCAGATCGGCCAGTTTCAACGCACGCTGCAAGTGCATGCCTGCCACCTGCAGACACGGGCCGATCGACTCCACGAGTTCCTGCGGCGACTGCCCATGCCTGCATTGCATCAGCAGCGCGGCCCGTTCCGGCTGCAGGCGTACCGCGACCTGCTGGCCATCGATGGAAAAATGCTCCGCGCCGGCAAGCAGCGCGGCCGCGCGTTGCAGGTGGTCGTCATGCCCCTCCCCGGTCGCGGAGTCCCCGAACGTCTCCGCAGAATCGCCGGACCAGGTCACCAGAACCGCGTCGCAGCCGAAATGGGAGCGGACCAGCGCCACGACCATCCGCGCGATCTCCGCGGGAGTCGTCACCCCGATCAGCCGGGTCATCCATTCGAGCTGGATCGACTCGGGCAGCGGCACGGCGGATGGCAGTCGGGTCATGACGCTCCAGGAAAGCCGCGGCCAGCAGCCGGGCATATGCCGAGCAGGCGCGCAGCATAATGCCTCACCGGCGGAGCAAAATCCGTACCAGTCGACCCTTCCGGCGCGCCGCGGTTGATCCCATCCCGCTGCGGCGGGGGCAGGACCGCCGCGTACCGGCGCCGCGGCGGCGCCGGACCCGGCCAACGTCAGCGCGCGGCTTCGATCTCGTCGGCCACGCGGGCGGCGTGATAGACCTTGCGCAGCGCCTCGAGGATCGCACCGCTGTGCACGGCAACCGTGCGATTGAGGTGTTCGTCGTACCAGTAGTCGCCGCCGAGCGAATGGATGTTGCCGTCGAAGACGAGGCCGACGATCTCGCCGGCGCGATTGATCACGGGGCTGCCGGAATTGCCGCCGATGATGTCGTTGCTGGTCACGAAGTCCAGGTGCTGGGCAAGGTTCAGGCGATCCTTCGCGGCAAGCCATGAGGCCGGCAGCGCGAATGGATACGCACCAGTCGCATGCGCGAACGCGCCGCCGATGTCGGTGAACGGTTCGATCGCCACACCCTTCTCGTCCCAGCCTTCGATCCTGCCGAACGAAAAGCGCTCGGTGAATGTCGCGTCGGGATAGAGGCGGGTGCCGTATTTCTCGAATCGCGCCGCCGCGATGAGTTCCGAGTTCCTGTCGATCACCGACTCGACCAGGTCCTCGTACTGCTTGCGGATCGCGCGTGCCGCCGGATCGACGCTGCGCGCGAGTACGATGAATGGATCGTCGGACTTCGCGACCGCGTCCTCACCGCCTTCCCACAGCGCCCTGCGCACAGCCGGATCGCCAAGCTTCGTTGCAGCGATGAGCTTGCTTGCGAGCGCTTCCGGCGCTTCCTTGCCAAGCACCTTGCGAACGAGCGCATCATCGGCGCCGAGCCATTCGCGCAACTTGCTCAGCGACCACGCGAGCTTGACCCGCTCGTAGTCCGGATACACCGGCGCGGTCGAGAACAGGTGCTGGGTCACGCTCGGCAACTTCGATTCGGTGTATTCGCGCAGCCGCTCGGCATTCGGCCTGGCGCGCTCCGCCGCACCGCGCACCAGCGCGCGCGCGTAGTCGAAATATTTCGAGCCGAAACCACGGCCATACTCGACGAACTCGTAGCGGGCCTGGATGTTCCTGTAGCTGCCGAGCGCTTTCGCGATCTCGTCCCAGGCCGCGCCATATTTCGCCTTGCGCGCCGGATCCGCACTCACGAAATCGCGCAGTTCGGCCTCCTGCCTGCGCTTGAGCGCGAACACCGCCGGATCCTGCAACGCTTCGAGTCTACCGCGCAGCGCCTTGTATGAATTCTCGATGCCGAACAGGTCGCTTTGCGCGATGCGCCAGTGTTCGTCGCTTTCGCTGCGGAACTGTCCGGTCAGGCCGCGCCGCTCGGCGAGCAGGAACAGGGTCGGAATCAGGTCCAGGTCGCGCGTCGATTCGAGTTCGGCAACCGTCAGCTGACGATCGGTGCCGCCGGGATTGCCGACGACAACGGTCATCTCGCCCGCCTCGGCGCCGTTCTGCGAGAACGGGAAATATGCGGCGACCTTCGCCGGCCTGCCGTTCTCGTACGCGCGCAGCATGCCGACGTCGAGGTCGTAACGCGGAAAATTGAAGTTGTCGGGATCGCCACCGAAGAATGCCATCTCGAATTCCGGCGCAAACACCAGGCGCACGTCCTGGTAACGGTGATAACGGTATACGTCGTAGATGCCGCCGTGATAGAGATCGACCACGTCGCAACGCGTCGCCTGGACGTCCTTGCCGACGCATTCCTTCTCGATGTCGGACTTCACCGCCTTCTCGGCCTTGCTGTAGGCCTGGCCCACCTTGCCCGCCGTTGCCTTCTTCACGCGTGCGGTGACATCGGTAATCCGGTCGAGCCGGTTCAGTTCGATCTCCGGACACCTGATCTCGTCCCCTTCCTCTTTTGCGCGGAATCCGGATTTGATGAAGTCCTTGTCGGCGCTCGAAAGCTGCTGCACGCAGGAATTCACGCAGTGGTGATTGGTCAGCACGAGCCCGTTCGGGGAGACGAACGAACCGGAACAGCCGCCAGCAAGGCGCAGCGCCGCCTGCTGCGCGCGCCCGATCCACTTCGCATCCGGCATGAAGCCGTACTGCGCCTCGACCTGCGCCTTCGGCAGGTTGTCGGGCGTCCACATGCCTTCGCTGGCCAGCGCACTGGCGCTGGTGGTGAGCAAGAGCAGGATCACGGCGAGTCTGTGCATCGGGACTCCGAACAGGGTTCTTCCGACCTGCAGAAATTCTGCCGTCATCCCGACGAAAGGAGGAATCCAGCGTCTCCTTGCGCTATGCCAAAGGAACTGGATTCCGCCTTCCGCCGGAATGACGCGATAACCGTGGGTCCCGTGTCGACGTACATCCCTGTACTGCACGGGATGAGTTCATCCTGAACTCACTTCGCGAACAGATGCTCGACGCCGGCGCGCTCCTCGCGCAGTTCCTTGTCGGTCGCGTCCATGCGCTCGCGCGAGAATGCGTCGATTTCGAGGCCCTGCACGATCGTGTACTTGCCGTTCTTCACGGTGACCGGGTAACCGTAGATCACGCCAGGCCGGATGCCGTACGAGCCATCCGATGGAACGCCCATGGAGGCCCAGTCGCCCTCGGCGGTGCCGAGCGCCCAGATGCGCATGTGGTCGATCGCGGCGGATGCGGCGGACGCAGCCGACGACGCGCCGCGCGCCTTGATGATTGCGGCGCCGCGCTGCTGCACGGTCGGGATGAACGTGTCCTTGTACCACGCCGCATCGACGAGGCTGGTCGCCGGCTTGCCGTTGACGGTCGCGTGGTGGATGTCCGGGTACTGGGTCGACGAGTGATTGCCCCAGATCGTCATGCGCCTGATGTCGGTCGTGTGCGCACCGGTCTTCTCGGCGAGCTGGCCCAAGGCGCGGTTGTGGTCGAGGCGCACCATTGCAGTGAAGCAGCCCGGATCGAGATCCGGCGCGTTCTGTTGCGCGATCAGCGCATTTGTATTGGCCGGATTGCCGACGACCAGCACCTTCACATCGCGCTTCGCATGCGCGTTCAGCGCCCTGCCCTGCGGCGCGAAGATCGCGCCGTTCGCTTCCAGCAGATCCTTGCGCTCCATGCCCGCTCCGCGCGGACGCGCGCCGACCAGCAATGCATGGTCGACATCCTTGAACGCGACGTTGGCATCGTCGGTCGCGACCACACCGGCGAGCGTCGGGAATGCGCAGTCGTTGAGCTCCATGACGACGCCCTGCAGCGCGCCGAGCGCAGGCGTGATCTCGAGCAGGTGCAGGACCACCGGCTGATCGGGGCCCAGCATGTCGCCTGCAGCGATGCGGAACAGCAAGGCGTAACCGATCTGGCCGGCGGCGCCGGTGACGGCAACACGGACGGGTGCTTTCATCGATGCGACTCCAGGATTCTTGTTGGGCGTATGGGTGTTCTGCAATCAGCGCCGCTGGCGGGCTAGCCCACCACTGGTCCGTGGCCCGGACCGCCAACTCAGGTCAATTCGGCGAAGAACTCGCGAAAGCGGTTCAGTCCGTCCGCCAATTGCGCGCGCGGGCAGGTGTAGGAAATGCGCAGCGCACGCGGATCGCCGAACGCGGAACCCGGCACGCAGGCAACGCCTTTCGCTTCGAGCAGCACCGCACAGAATTCGACGTCGTTGCCGATCGGGTTGCCGCGATGGCTCTTGCCGAACGCGCAGGAAATATCCGGGAACACGTAAAAAGCGCCGTGCGGGCGCGGGCACGCCACGCCGGGAATCGAATCCATCACCGCCATGACCTGATCGCGCCGGCTGTGGAAATCCGCGCAATGCTGCGTCGTGACGTCCTGCGGACCGGCGAACGCCGCCACCGCGGCCGCGGTGACGATTTCAGGAATATTGGTGATGTGGTTCGAGTTCATCGTCGTGATCGCCTGTGCGACGACTTCGGGTCCCGCGAGCAAGCCGACGCGCCAGCCCGGCATGCCGTAGCTTTTCGAGATCGAATCGACCTGGATCACCCGATCGCGCAACTGCGGCCGTGCGTTGACCACGTTGTGGTAGCCGACACCGTCGAAAATCATGCGGTTGTAGATGTCGTCGCAGATGATCCAGATGTCGGGATGCTTGACCAGGACATCCGCCAGCGCGGCAATCTCGTCCTTCGTGTACACCATGCCGGTGGGGTTCGATGGATTGTTGAACAGGAACACCTTGACGCCCGGCAGCGCCGCGTCGAGTTGTGCCGGCGTCAGCTTGTAGTTCTGCGATGCCGGGCATTCCATCAGGCGCATCTTCGCGTCGACGATCTCGGCGATGTCGACGTAGCTGGTCCAGTACGGCACCGCGAACGCAATCGTGTCGCCCGGATCGAGCAGCACTTCGGCGAGGTTGTAGAGCACGTGCTTGGCGCCGATGCCGGTCGCGATGTTCTTGCGCGCGTAACCGTGAAGACCGCTGCCTTCGAGATGCTTCAGGAACGCATCGAGCAGCGTGTCGGCGCCGCGGTTCGAACCGTACTGGCCGCTGTCCTTCGCGAGTGCATCGCGCACCGCTGCGTAGACATGGTCTCCGGGCAGGAAATTCGGCACACCAATCGAGAAATTGACGATGTCGCGACCGGCAGCCTTGAGCTGCCTGGCCTTGTCCGCGACAGCCATGATCGCGCTGGGTTTGGCGCGGCTCATGCGCATGGCGAGAGTGGGCATGGAAATCCTCGCGAAACAGGGCCCGAATGGGTCCTGAAGCCGTAAATTGTAGCATGCACCCGCGGTACGACCGGGCCCTGGCGCTTGCACATCCGCACACCGCCGGCGGTCGCGACGCAGCAAGCAATGCTTCAGGATCCTGCGCTAGAGTGCGTCGGCGTGTTCTGCGCGAACGGAGGTTTCCATGTCCTGGTTATGGATGTTCATCGTCGGCCTCGTCGTCGGCATCGTCGCGAAGTTCCTGATGCCGGGCAAGGACCCGGGCGGCTTCATCATCACTGCAATCCTCGGCATCGCCGGCATGTTTCTCGGCGGCTGGCTGAGCAGCATGGTCTTCGGCACGCATGTGTCGGCGACCGGCTCGATCGAACCGGCGGGGTTCATCGGCGGCGTGATCGGCGCGCTGATCCTGCTGGCGATCTACCGCATTTTCAAACGCAATACCGGTTGACGTTCTTCGTTTTTGTGGGAGCGGGGGGGGGGGGGGGGGGGGGAGTGAGAAACGGCGGGGGGGGGGGGGGGGAGGGGAGGG
>JBIODY010000027.1:0-12978 GCA_044445505.1 Lysobacterales bacterium | reverse complement strand
CGGCACTGAACGACCAGACCCCGGATCTCGCCGAGGTACGCGCACGCATTGACGGCATCGACCGCCAGATCCAGGCATTGATCGCCGAGCGCGCGAACTTCGCGCACCAGGTCGGCAAGGCCAAGGGCAGGCTCGCGGCCGCGGTCGATTACTACCGGCCCGAACGCGAGGCGCAGGTGTTGCGCATGGTCGTCGATCGCAACGAGGGGCCGCTGAGCGACGAGCTGCTCGTGCACGTGTTTCGCGAGATCATGTCCGCGTGCCTCGCCCAGCAGGAACCGCTGAAGGTCGGCTATCTCGGCCCGGAAGGCACGTTCAGCCAGCAGGCGGTGCTGAAGCACTTCGGCCGTTCCGCGCACGGCTTGCCGATGGCGAGCATCGAGGAAGTGTTCCAGGAGGTCGAGTCCGGCAGCGCGGATTTCGGCGTGGTGCCGGTCGAGAACTCGGGGCAGGGCACGATCCAGATCACCCTCGACATGTTCCTGACCTCGAACCTCAAGGTGTGCGGCGAAGTCGAGTTGCGCGTGCATCAATACCTGCTGTCGCGCAGCGGTCGGATCGAGGACATCGAGCGCATCTATTCGCACCCGCAGTCGTTCGCGCAGACCCAGGCATGGTTGCGCGGCAACCTGCCGAAGGTCGAGAAGATTCCGGTCTCGAGCAATGCCGAAGGCGCGCGCCGGGCGCGCAATGCGGACGATGCAGCGGCGATCGCCGGCGAGTCGGCCGGGCACGTCTATGGCCTCAAGAAGGTCATCATGGGCTCGATCGAGGACCACGCCGACAACACGACGCGCTTCCTCGTGCTCGGTCGGCAGATCTTCCCGCCATCCGGGCACGACCGTACCTCGGTGCTGGTCTTCATCAAGGATCAGCCCGGCGCGTTGTTCAACGTGCTGAGTCCGTTCGCGCGCCATGGCATCAGCATGAACCGCATCGAGTCGCGGCCGTCGCACCAGGCGAAGTGGGAGTACGGATTCTTCATCGATCTGGCCGGTCACGTCGACGACGAAAACATGCGACAGGCGCTGGCCGAGCTCGACGCGCATGCGGCGCAGATCAAGGTGCTCGGCTCGTACCCGGTCGCAGTGCCGTGACCTTCGATGCTGCGCGATTCGCGAACCGCGCGACCGCGGCGCTGCGCGCCTACGATCCGGGCCACGACCTGCCGGCGCTGCGCAGGCGGTTCGGTGCGCAGATCGCCGAACTCGGTTCGAACGAGAATCCACTCGGCCCGAGTCCCCTGGCGCTGCAGGCGATGCAGGCAGCGCTGCGCGAAAGCTTTCGCTATCCGGATCCGCGCGGCGCGGCGCTGAAAGCGGCGCTGTCGGCGCAACTCGGCGTCGATGCGCCACGCATCGCGCTCGGCAACGGATCGCACGAGTTGTTGATGCTGCTCGCGCAGTGCTTCGCCGACGCCGGGCATTCGGTGGTGTTTTCGCAATACGGCTTCGCGGTGTTCCCGATCGCGACCGCTGCGGCCGGCGCGCAGGCGATCCGCGTGCCCGCGTTGGCGCGCGGGCATGCGACCATGCCTCTCGGTCACGATCTCGACGCGATCGCCGCCGCCGTGCGCGCGGACACGCGCCTGGTCTACCTCGCCAATCCCAACAATCCCACCGGCACCTGGTTTGACGATGCATCGCTCGACCGCTTTCTCTCGCGCGTGCCGGACGAGGTGCTCGTCGTCGTCGACGAGGCGTACGCCGAATACGTCGATGCGCCGGGGCTCACCAGCGCGCTGCGCCGGATCGACGGCCATCCGAACCTGGTCGTCACGCGCACGTTCTCCAAAGCCCATGCGCTGGCCGGTTTGCGCGTCGGCTATCTCGTCGCGCATGCAAGCGTGGTCGCCGTGCTCGAGCGACTGCGCGAGTCGTTCAACGTCAACAACGTCGCACTCGCCGGCGCCGAAGCCGCGTTGGCCGATCGCGGTCATCTCGATCGCGTGCGCGCATTCAATGCTGCCGAACGCACCTGGTTGAGCGAAGGACTCGCCGCGCGCGGCTACATCGGCCTGCCTTCGCAGACCAACTTCGTGCTGGTCGATCTGGGTCGTGATGCGGCCGGCCTCGAACGCCACCTGTTCGAGCGCGGCGTGATCGTGCGCCCGATGGGCGGCTACGATCTTGCGCAGACGCTGCGCATCAGCGTCGGCAGCCGGTTCGAGAATCAACGCCTGCTGGATGCGCTGCCGTGAGCGGGCGCATGGCCTGGATCAGCACTGCGGCCGGTCCGCTGCATGGCGAAATCGCCGTTCCCGGCGACAAGTCGATCTCGCACCGGGCGATCATGCTCGCGGCCCTCGCGGAGGGCACGTCGCGCATCAGCGGATTCCTCGAAGGCGAGGACACGCGCGCGACCGCGGCGATCTTCCGCGCGATGGGCGTGCGCATCGAAACGCCGTGCGCCGCGCAACGCGTCGTGCACGGCGTCGGACTGCACGGCCTCGCACCGCCCATTGCGGCACTGGATTGCGGGAATGCGGGAACCGGCATGCGACTCCTGGCCGGCCTGCTCGCGGGGCAGCACTTCGACACGACCCTCACCGGCGACGAATCGCTGTCGAAGCGTCCGATGGAGCGAGTGCTCGAACCGCTGCTGGCGATGGGCGCGCGGATCGCCGCCGGGCCGGGCGGCCTGCCGCCGTTGCGCATCGGCGGCGGCGTCGCGTTGCGCGCGATCGCGTACAGCGCGCCGGTCGCGAGCGCGCAGGTCAAGTCGGCGGTGCTGCTGGCCGGCCTGTATGCGGACGGCGAAACCGAGGTGCGCGAGACGCATCCGACTCGCGACTACACCGAACGCATGCTCGCCGCGTTCGGATGGCCGATCGCGTTCGAGCCGGGCAAGGCAAGTCTGTCGGGTGGACACCGCCTGCGGGCCACGGATGTCAGCGTGCCGGCCGACTTCTCGTCCGCAGCATTCTTCATCGTCGCGGCCACGCTCGTTCCGGGTTCCAGCATCCGCCTGCGCGCAATCGGCCTGAACCCGCGGCGCACCGGCCTGCTGGACGTTTTGCGCCTGATGGGCGCCGATATTCGCGAACACGATCCGCGCGAGCAGGGCGGCGAGTGCGTCGCGGACCTCGAAGTGCGCCACGCGCGCCTGCGCGGCATCGAGGTGCCGGTCGAACTCGTGCCGGACCTGATCGACGAGTTCCCGATCCTGTTCGTCGCCGCGGCTGCGGCCGAAGGGCTCACGACGATCCGCGGCGCGGCCGAGTTGCGGGTCAAGGAATCCGACCGCATCGCGGTGATGGCGCGGGGCCTGGCGGCACTGGGCATCCAGGTTGAGGAAACCCCGGATGGCGCGCACATCCAGGGTGGAAACCTGCACGGCGGAACGGTCGACAGCCGCAGCGATCATCGCTGTGCGATGAGCTTCGCAGTGGCCGGGGCGATCGCCGACGCTGCCGTGACGATCGCCGACTGCGCGAATGTGGCGACCTCGTTCCCGGGCTTTGTCCGGCTGGCACGCCTGCTGGGGCTGGTGCTGGACGAGGTCGCCGCCGCCTGATCCCGGATCAGGCAGCGCCTCCGGCGAGCCGGCCGTATCCGATCGGGCACGTTACAATCGCGCCCTTTCGCCAGGCGCGCCATGACCAAGCCAGACAAGCCCGTTCCCGTGCTCACGATCGACGGTCCTTCCGGCTCCGGCAAGGGCACGATCAGCCGTGCGGTTGCCGACGCGCTGGGCTGGCATCTGCTCGATTCCGGGGCGCTGTATCGTGCCGTCGGCTATGCGGCGAGCATGGCTGGCATCGACCTTTCGGACACCGCCGCGGTCACACGTTGCGCGGAAACCACACGCATCACGTTCCGCGACCCGAACGACGGCGGCGAGACCCGGGTGATCGTCAACAGTCACGACGCGACCGACGAGATCCGCACCGAGACCTGTGGCGCGGCGGCTTCCGCGATCGCCGCCATCCCGGCCGTGCGCACCGCGTTGTTCGAAAAACAGCGCTCGTTCCGCCGTGCACCGGGCCTGGTCGCCGATGGGCGCGACATGGGCACCGTGGTTTTCACCGATGCCGCGCACAAGATCTTCCTGACCGCGAGCGCCGACGAACGTGCGCGCAGGCGCTATAAGCAGTTGAAGGAAAAGGGTTTGACTGTTACACTCGCATCCCTTTTGCGCGAGATCGAGGCGCGCGACGAGCGCGACGCGACCCGCAAGGTTGCGCCGCTCAAGCCGGCGGCGGGGGCACTGATCATCGATACGACCGGCATGCCGGTGGCGGAAGTGATCGCGCGCGCGCTCGCGGTCGTCCGTCCTGTCTGAGTCTCGCGAACGACATTTTTGAGCGGTTTGCAAAACCGCTTCGGCACAGGGACGTGCCGCCGCATCAAACACGCGAGTGTTTGATGCGACAAACGTGGCGTGGCTTTGCCGCGGCCGTTTGTTTGCAGACCGCGGCAGGATGCCCGGTTTTGCAATTGAGCCATGTTCAAGGCCCGGCGCCCGCGCCGGAACGCAACGATGCGGCGAATCCGCATCCTCGAAGGTGGGCTGTCGACCCCGTTCCTGAACTACGGCGGCGGCCTGTTTCATTACTGGAATCAACATGACTGAAAGTTTCGCTGAACTGTTCGAACAGAGCCAATCGCTCAACAAGCTGCGCAATGGCGCCATCGTTTCCGGCGTCGTCGTCGAGATCCGCTCCGACGTCGTCGTCGTCAATGCCGGCTTGAAGTCCGAAGGCATCATCCCGATCGAGCAGTTCAAGAATGAAAGGGGCGAGCTGGAAATCCAGGTCGGCGACACCGTCAAGGTTGCGCTCGATGCGATCGAGAATGGCTTCGGCGAGACCATGCTTTCGCGCGAGAAAGCCAAGCGGTCGCTGGTCTGGGACGAACTCGAGGAAGCGCAGACCGCCAATGCTGCGATCACCGGCCGCATCTCCGGCAAGGTCAAGGGCGGCTTCACGGTCGACATCAAGGATGTCCGCGCATTCCTGCCGGGCTCGCTGGTCGATGTGCGTCCGGTGCGCGACCCTTCCTACCTCGAGGGCAAGGAACTCGAGTTCAAGATCATCAAGCTCGACCGCAAGCGCAACAATGTCGTGGTCTCGCGCCGCGCCGTGGTCGAAAGCGAGTTCAGCGCCGAGCGCGAACAGCTGCTCGACAAGCTGGTCGAGGGCGCAGTCGTCAAGGGCGTGGTCAAGAACCTCACCGACTACGGTGCGTTCGTCGACCTCGGCGGAATCGACGGCCTGCTGCACATCACCGACATGGCGTGGAAGCGCGTGCGCCATCCGTCCGAAGTCGTCAACGTTGGCGACGAGCTGGACGTGCGCGTGCTCAAGTTCGATCGCGAGCGCAACCGTGTTTCGCTCGGCCTCAAGCAGCTGGGCGAGGATCCGTGGGTCGCGATCGCGCGCCGTTATCCGACCAACACGCGCATCCTCGGCAAGGTTTCCAACGTCACCGACTATGGCTGTTTCGTCGAGCTGGAGCCCGGCGTCGAAGGCCTGGTCCACGTGTCCGAGATGGACTGGACCAACAAGAACGTGAATCCGGCGAAGGTCGTCCAGGTCGGCGATGAAGTCGAAGTCATGGTGCTGGACGTCGACGAGGAGCGTCGCCGCATCTCGCTCGGCATGAAGCAGGTCAGCGCCAATCCGTGGGAAGCGTTCGCCGCCATCCACAAGAAGAACGACAAGGTCTCGGGCACTATCAAGTCGATCACCGACTTCGGCATCTTCGTCGGCCTCGACGGCGGCATCGACGGCCTCGTGCATCTGTCCGACATCTCGTGGCAGACCACCGGCGAGGACCTCGTGCGAAACTTCAAGAAGGGCGACGAGATCGAGGCGGTCGTGCTCGCGGTCGATCCGGAGCGCGAGCGCATCTCGCTCGGCATCAAGCAGCTCGAGCAGGATCCGTTCGGCCAGTTCATGGCGTCGCATCCGCGCGGCAGCCTGCTTACCGGTACGGTCCGTGAAGTCGACGCCAAGGGCGCGACGATCGACCTCGGCGAAGGCATCGAGGGCTACCTGCGCGCGAACGACATTGCCAAGGAACGCGTCGAGGATGCGACCCAGCATCTCAAGGTCGGCGACACGGTCGAGGCGAAGTTCACCGGCATGGACCGCAAGGGGCGCAGCCTGCAGCTTTCGATCCGCGCGAAGGACGAGGACGAGTTGCAGAGCACGCTGGACGAGTATCAGAGCGCTACGGGCGGCACTACCAAGCTCGGCGCGCTGTTGAAGGAACAGCTCAATCGTTGATGGCGACGGCGCGCGGTTCCGACCGCGCGCCGTGCATGCCAGGCATGGGTTTCGACCTGAGCAAATCCCGCGCGCACCGGCGACGGTGCGCGTTTTTTTGAACCGAGAACACACTATCAACACCGCGATGACCAAGTCGGAGCTGATCGAGTCCCTGGCCGTACGGCAGAAGCACCTTGCCGCGAACGACGTCGAACTCGCTGTCAAGAGCGTGCTCGAGCAGATGAGCCACTCTCTGTCCAGCGGCGAGCGCATCGAGATCCGCGGCTTCGGCAGTTTTTCGCTGCACTACCGGCCGCCGCGCATGGGGCGCAACCCGAAGACCGGTGACTCGGTCGCGCTGCCGGGCAAGCATGTGCCGCATTTCAAGCCGGGCAAGGAACTGCGCGAGCGCGTAAACGACAAGACGAAGCGCTCAGCGCCTGCCTGACGCCGCCCGTCGCT
Organism: Lysobacterales bacterium; assembly: GCA_044445505.1. Taxonomy (GTDB): domain Bacteria; phylum Pseudomonadota; class Gammaproteobacteria; order Xanthomonadales; family Rhodanobacteraceae; genus Dokdonella_A. The sequence continues at coordinate 6,302 of JBIODY010000027.1, read as the reverse complement.
GCCCGGAATGCAGCGGCAAGCGCTCCCTTCGCAACATCGTGTGCCGGCTGAATGGGCTGCGTGCAGCCCGGAACCTATATCATGCGCCGGCCCCTGCATCGCCTGCCGCCTATGCGCCTGATCCTGATCGTCGTCCTGCTCTTCGTGGTCGTGTGTGGCGCATTGTTCGGTGCGCTCAACGGCACGCCGATCGCGCTCGACTTCTATTTCCTTGCAGTGACCGTGCCGACCGGCGTGGCGCTGCTGTGCGCGCTGCTGGCGGGTTGGCTGCTCGGTGGCCTGATCGCCTGGCTGGGCCATGTGCCGCGCCTGCGCCGCGAATTGCGCAGCGCCCGTCGCGACATCGCCCAGGCGCGCGCGGTGCCTGAAGCGCGCGAGGAACGATGAACGAACTCGCGCTGCTGTTTCTGCTGCTGCCGGTCGCCGCGTTCTCCGGCTGGGTACTCGGCCGCCGCCGCAGCGAGCGCACCTCGGGCGCGCGGGTCAGCGAGTTGTCGACCAGTTATTTCCGCGGCCTCAACTACCTGCTCAACGAGCAGCAGGACAAGGCGATCGAGGTGTTCCTCAAGCTCGCCGAGATCAACCGCGACACGGTCGAGACGCATCTCGCGCTCGGCAACCTGTTCCGCCGTCGCGGCGAAGTCGATCGCGCGATCCGCGTGCATCAGCACCTGATCGCGCGGCCGAACCTCAGCCAGGAGGAGAAGACCGTCGCCCTGCTCGAACTCGGCGAGGACTACATGCGCGCCGGCCTGCTCGATCGCGCCGAGACCCTGTTCGCCGACCTGGTGGCGATGGACGCGCTGGCGCCGTCCGCGCTCAAGCATCTGATCGGCATCTACCAGCACGAACGCGACTGGGACAAGGCGATCCAGCATGCGCAGCGACTCGAACAGGCGACCGGCGAATCGCAAAGTGCGGTCATCGCGCAGTTCTATTGCGAGCTCGCCGAACAGGCGCGTTCGCAGGGCGCGCGCGAGGATGCGCGCGCGCGGGTTGCCGACGCGTTCGCAGTCGAACCGGAATGCGTGCGGGCGAGCATGATCGAGGGTCATATCGAATCCGCTTCCGGTCGGCTCGACGCGGCAATACGCGCATTCGAGCGCGTTGCCGAGCTCGACATAGACTATGTTCCCGAAATCCTCTCGCCGCTGCTCGACTGTTACGCGCGCGCGCAGTGCATGCAGCGCGCCGAGGAATTCCTGCTCGGCATCACCGAGCGCTATCAGGGCGTGTCGCCGGTGCTCGCGCTGGCGAAGATGTATGCGACGACGCGCGGCGAATCTGCGGCCGTGGAGTTTCTCAACCGCATCCTGCGCCAGCGTCCGTCGGTGCGCGCGCTGATGGCGCTGATCGACGTGAACCTGCATACCGCGCTCGGCGAGGCGCGCGAGAATTTCCTGATCCTGCGCGACCTGACCCGCAAGCTCGTCGAAGGCAAGGCGATGTACCGCTGCAACAAGTGCGGCTTCGGTGCGAAGGCGCACCACTGGCAATGCCCGAGCTGCAAGAACTGGGGCACGGTGCGGCCGATCCACGGCGTGGTCGGCGAGTAGCGCGCGCGATGGCAGCCTGGTCGCTGGGCGGATGGTCGGTTGTCGCCGTCGCGACCTTCCTGTCGGCTGCGTCGTGCACACGACTCGGTATCGCCTACGCGCAGCATCGGCAACTCATCGACCAGCCCGGGCAACGCCGCTCGCACCGCGTCGCCACCCCGCGCGGCGGCGGTATCGGCATCGTCGTCGGTGTGCTGCTCGCGGCAGCGGCGATCGCCGCGACCGCACAGGCTCCGGATCGCGCGATAGCATTGTCCGTGCTGGCCGCGATCGTCGTCGTCGCCGGCGTGGGCTGGATCGACGACCACGGCGGCCTGCGTGCACGCACCCGGTTCGCCGCGCATTGCCTCGCTGCGGGGATCCTGCTCGCGAGCCTCGCGATGGCCGTCGGCTTGCTCGGTTCCGGGTTCCGGCCAGGTGCGCTGCTGGTGTACATGCTGGCCGCGGTGGCGCCGGGCGCGCTTGTCGTCTGGTCGATCAATCTGCACAACTTCATGGATGGAATCGACGGGCTGTTGGCGATGCAGGTGCTGTTCGTGTCGGGTTCGCTTGCGCTGTCGTGCCTGCACGCGGGCCACCCGGACGAAGCCGGCGCCGTCGCGTTGCTGGCGGCGGCGACCGCGGGTTTTCTGCCATTCAATTTTCCACGCGCGCGTATCTTCATGGGCGATGTCGGCAGCGGCGTGCTCGGGCTGCTGATCGCGGTCGCGGTCGGTTGGCAGATGCTCACCCCGGGTGTCCCGCGGCTCACCGGCATCGTGCTCGGCTCGGCTTTCGTCACCGACGCGACCTGCACGCTGCTCTCACGCATGCTGCGCGGCCGGCGTTGGTATAGTGCCCACCGTGAACATCTTTATCAGTGGCTTGCGCGCAGCGGTTTTTCGCATGCGCAAGTCGTCGCACTCTACATGGGCTGGAATGTGCTGATCGTGTTGCCTGCCGTATGCTGGATGAACCGCGCGCCGGATGCGCGCATGTCGAGTGCGATCGCGCCCGCGGTCGTGGTCTATGCGCTCGCGGTAAGCGCATGGTGGTTCGGCAAACGCTGGTGTCTCGCCGCCACGACGGCGCGGGGGCGGCATGCTGCGTAGGTCCATCGCAGTCATCCACCCGCGTCTCGCGGTCGTCGCGCACGACATGCTGATGGTCTGGCTCGCCTGGACCGCGGTCAGCATGATGCGCTGGTCGCTGACGCCGAATCCACCGCCGGTCTCGCTGTTCGGCACCGAGGTCTGGCTGGTGCTCGGCGCGCAGGGCCTGATCTTCTGGTGGACCGGGCTCTACAAGGGCCTGTGGCGCTTCGCGAGCCTGCCGGACCTGTGGAATATCGCCAAGGCGGCCGTGCTCGGCGCACTCTCGATCGCGATGACGCTCGCGATATACAACCGGCTTCAGACCGTGCCGCGCACCGTGCTGGTCGTGTATCCGTTCGTGCTTTCGATCCTGCTCGGCTTGCCGCGCCTGCTGTATCGCTACTGGAAGGACAGCCGTCTCGATTTCGTCACGCGCACGCCAAGCCAGCGCATCCTCGTGCTCGGCGCCGGCAAGGCCGGCGATGCGCTGGTACGCGACCTGCGCCGCGAGAATCGCTACGCGCCGGTCGGCTTCCTCGACGACAACACGCAGCTGCGCGGTTCGCGCCTGCACGGCATTCCGGTGCTCGGCACGCTCGACCAGCTGCCGCAGCTTGCACGCGAGACCGCGGCCGAAATGCTCGTCATCGCAATGCCGGCCGCGAACAAGGTGCAGATGCGCCGCGCGGTCGATCTGTGCGAGGAATGCAACCTGCCGTTCCGCACCGTGCCACGCCTGGAAGACGTCGTCGCTGGCCGCTCGAGTTTCAATGAACTCAAGGAGGTCGCGATCGAGGACCTGCTGGGCCGCGAACAGGTCCACCTCGACTGGACTGCGATCCGCACGCGCCTCGCCGGCAAACGTGTGCTGGTCACCGGCGGCGGCGGTTCGATCGGATCGGAGCTGTGTCGCCAGGTTGCGCGCCTCGGCGCCGAATCGCTGACCGTGCTCGAGCTGTCCGAATACAACCTGTACACGATCGAGCAGGAATTGCGCCGCGACTGCCCGGACCTGTTGTTCAACGCATGGCTCGGCGACTGCGGCGATGCGATGACTTGCCGGCGCGTGTTCGAGACCGCACGGCCGCAGGTCGTGTTCCACGCCGCCGCCTACAAGCATGTTCCGTTGCTGCAGGGCCAGGTCCGCGAGGCGTTCCGCAACAACGTGCTCGGCACCAGGACGCTCGCCGAAGCGGCCGATGCGCACGGAGCCGACAGCTTCGTGTTGATCTCGACCGACAAGGCGGTGAATCCGACCAGCGTGATGGGCGCCTGCAAGCGCGTCGCGGAATTGTTCTGCCAGAACTTCGCGCAACAATCGCATACGCGCTTCATGACCGTGCGCTTCGGCAACGTGCTCGACTCCGCGGGCTCGGTCGTGCCGCGCTTTCGCGAGCAGATCCGCGCCGGCGGTCCGGTCACGGTCACCCATCCGGAGATCACGCGCTATTTCATGACGATTCCGGAAGCCTGCCAACTGATCCTGCAGGCGTCGGTGCTCGGGCAGGGCGGCGAGATCTTCGCGCTCGACATGGGCGAACCGGTCAGGATCCGCGATCTCGCCGAGCAGATGATCCGTCTCGCCGGCCGGCAGGAGGACGGCGGCGGGATTTCGATCATCTACACCGGCCTTCGCCCCGGCGAGAAGTTGTTCGAGGAGCTGTTCCATCCGCAGGAACGCTACAGCGACACCGCGCATGCGAAGATCTTCCTTGCCCAGCCGCGCAGCATGTCCTGGAGCCTGTTGACCACACAACTGCGCCAGGGCGAACTAGCCGTGCGCGATTTCGACGAGGACATGCTGCGGCGCATCCTCGACCAGCTGCTGCCGGAATTCGCGGTCGGCGGCGTGCAACCCGAGGGCGTGGTCGTTGCATTCGGATCGCGCTGAGCGCACCGGTTTTTCCTCCGCAGTTCACAAGGACACCGCATGAGCCCCCGTTTTCGCAAGGTCGTTTTCCCGGTCGCCGGCCTCGGCACGCGCTTCCTGCCGGCGACCAAGGTGATCGCCAAGGAAATGCTGCCGGTGCTGGACCGTCCGCTGATCCAGTATGCGGTCGACGAGGCGGTCGATGCGGGCGCGGACACGCTGGTGTTCGTCACCAATCGCTACAAGCACGCGATCGCCGACTATTTCGACAAGGCGTACGAACTCGAAAGCAAGCTCGCGCAATCGGGCAAGAAGGAACTGCTGGCGATGGTGCAGGGCACCTTGCCGAAGCACGTGCGCTGCGTGTTCGTGACCCAGCCCGAAGCGCTCGGCCTTGGCCATGCGGTGCTTTGCGCGAAGCCCGTGGTCGGCGACGAGCCATTCGGCGTGGTGCTGCCCGACGACCTGATCTGGAACGGATCGGCCGCGTCGGGCCGCCCCGGCGCGTTACGGCAGATGGCCGAACTCGCCGCCAGTGAAGACGCCGGCGTGATCGCGGTCGAGGAAGTGCCGCACGACCAGACCAACAAGTACGGCATCGTCGATGCGACAGCGGTTTCCGAGCGCGCCGCGAAGATCAGGCTGGTCGTCGAGAAGCCGAAACCGGAGGTCGCGCCGTCGAACCTCGCGATCGTCGGTCGTTACGTGCTGCCGGGCCGCATCTTCGAACTGCTGGAACAGACCAGGCCAGGCGCCGGTGGCGAGATCCAGTTGACCGACGCGATCGAAGCATTGCTGGCCGAGCAGTCCGTGCTCGCCTACCGCTTCGAAGGCACGCGCTTCGACTGCGGCAACAAGCTCGGCCTGGTCAAGGCGACGCTGGCGATGGCGCTCGAGGATCCGCAGCTGGCGGAAGCGACACGCGGGTTCATGCGCGAGGGGCTCGGGAACCAGAGCTGAGCCCGGCCTGCCTCCCATCTCAAAGGAGCATCCATCCATGGAGCGTCTTCCGGTCGACACCCTGCCTCCCCCTCAGCGCCCGGAAGGGCGCTTCGACCTGAGCTGGATCCTCAATCATCTCGGTGAAGATCGCGAGCGCTATTTCGGCGCGGTTGCGCCGCCGATCGTGCAGTCGTCGATTTTCGCGTTTCCGACCGTGGACGCGATGCGCGCGGGATTCCGCGACGAACTCGGTCATCACGTCTACACGCGCGGCAACAATCCGACCGTCGAGATTCTGCGGAAGAAAGTAGCCGCGCTCGAGGGCGCCGAGGACTGCCTGATGTTCGGCAGCGGTGCGGCGGCGATGTCGGCCGGCGTGATCGCCTGCGTGTCCGGCGGCGACCACGCCGTCTGCGTCGCACGACCTTACAGCTGGACGCGCGCGGTGCTGCAGGATCTGCTCGGTCGCTTCGGGGTGGCGACGACATTCGTCGACGGTACCGAGGCCACGAACTTCGCGACGGCGCTGACCGGGCGTACACGGCTGATCGTGCTGGAAAGTCCCAACTCGATGACCTTCGAGCAGCAGGATCTCGCCGCGGTCGCCGCGCTGGCGAAGTCGCGCGGTATCCGTACGCTCTGCGACAACAGCCACGCGACGCCGCTGAACCAGTCGCCGATCGCGCTCGGCATCGACCTGGTCGCACATTCGGCGACGAAGTACCTCAACGGCCACAGCGACGTGGTCGCCGGAGCCTTGTGCGGCAGCACGACATTGATCCGCGAAGTGTTCCGCGGACCGTACATGACCCTGGGCGCAATCCTCGCGCCGCACGATGCGTGGCTGATGATCCGTGGCCT